>DATDBL010000119.1:0-90914 GCA_036524855.1 Aldersonia sp.
TTCGACGACGTGCTCGACATCGACGTCACCCCGACCAAGGTGGGCCGCTCCAGCTTCCACCTCCAGTTCGTCCTGCGTCGCGGCGACGATGTCGTCGCGACCATCGAGACCACGTACGTCAACGTCGACCCCGCCGCGAAGAAGTCCCGGCCGCTCCCCGACGACGTCGCCACCGCCCTGCGGGCTACTCACTGACTCGCCGAGATGACCGAGCCATCCCGGATTGCCGCGCTGCTCGACGCCGCGCTGGTCGGTGCGGAGTTCGACGACCGCGACCTCGCCGCACTGCGCCACGACCCCGACGCGCTCGACCGGCTGCGCGTCATCCGCGCCGAACTCGCCCGGTTGCGCCGACGCGAACACGAACTCGGGGTGCTGTTCGCCAGCGCCCGCGAACTCGCCGAGGTCCGCGACCTCGACACCGTGCTCGCCCGCCTCGTCACCCGCGCGCACGACATGATGGGCACCGACGTCACCTATCTGTCCGAGTTCGACACCCACACCCGCGACCTGCGCGTACGCAAGTCCGTCGGCGCCGTGACGCCCGAGTTCCAGCATCTGCGGGTCCCCGCGGGAATGGGTCTCGCGAGCCGGATCGCCGACACCCGCACCGCGCAGTGGGTCGCCCGCTACGGCGATTACACCGGCGGACCGCACGAGGACACGATCGACGCGGCGGTGCAGGCCGAGGGCATCGTCTCGATCCTCGGCGTCCCGATGCTCGCCGAGGGCAGCGTGCTCGGAGTCCTGTTCGCCGCGACCCGCCGCGAGCACGCCTTCACCGCCGAGGAAACCGCGATGCTGCAGGCGCTGGCCAGCCACGCCTCGGTCGTGGTGCAGACCGCCCGCATCCTCGATGACCTCCGCGCCTCCGAGGACGAGGCCCGCCGCGCCCTGCAACGGCTGACCGCCCACCTCGAGGTCCGCGACCGCTCCAACGTCGTCCACCAGGAGCTCGTCCAGGCGGTGCTGCTCGGCGCCGGTTTCGAACAGGTCACCCGCACGATCGGCGACGCGCTCGGCCGCACTGCGACCATCGTCGATCCGGAGGACGTCGCGGCACAGGCCGCCGTTGTCCGCAAGGCCGTCGCGACCAGCCGCGCGACCGGGCACTGCTACTTTGTCGAACCGACCGGCCCGGTGCAGGTGGTCGCGGCCATCACGGCCGGCGAGTCGGACTTCGGCGCACTGCTGCTCAGCGACGGCGACCTCGCCCTCGACGAGGTGGACGAGCGCACCCTCGAACGGGCCGCCCAGGTGGCGGCGCTGATCGCATTGCAGCGCAACGCGGTTGCCGACGCCGCCCGCCGGGTGCGGGGCGAACTCATCGCCGACCTGCTGCACGACGCGCCGGAACGCCGCCGCAACCTGGACCGCCGCGTCCGCGATCACGGACTCGTCCTCGCCGACCTGAACGCGGTCGTGGTCGCGGTGGTCGCGGCCGAGCACCGCGCGGCGGCCGCGTCGAGCATCGCTCTCGGAAAACGGGGCCTCGTCGGCGACCATGCCGGCCTGCTGGTCGCCGTCCTGCACAGCGACGACGCCCTCGCCGACGCCCGCGACCTGCGCCACCGCATTCAGGCGCGGCTCCCGCAGCCGGTGCTGACGATCGCGGCGGCACCCGCCGCGCACCCCGACGACCTGCCCGACCGGTTCGAGACGGCGCTGCGCACCGCGCGGGTGCTGGCGGCGCTCGGGATCGACGACGACGCCGTCACCACCGCCGCCTACCAGCCCTACGCGGTGCTGTTCGGCGCCGACCCGGACGCGCTGCCCGCGTTCATCGACCAACTGATCAGGCCGGTGATCGACTACGACACCGCCCACGGCACCGATCTCGTCGCCACCCTGCGCGCCTTCGTCCGCAACGACGCCAGCCCGACGAAGACCGCACGCGCCCTCAACTACCACCCGAACACCATCCTGCAGCGCCTCGACCGGCTGAAATCCCTGCTCGGCCCCGACTGGCGCACCGACGAGCACCTGTTCCGCATCTCGACCGCCGTCCGCCTCGACGAACTCCGCCACCGCACCCCCCACCCGTGAGATGGATAACTGCCACACCCAATTGCTCAAGTGATGTGCTATCACCACATAGCGACGACGCCGCAGCGCTCCTAGCGTGATTGGAGACACAGCACGAAGGAGACACCCCGTGACCCTGACCAGCCGGATCCCCGGATTCAAGAACGCCACCCCTGTGCAGCGCCGGCAGGAGATCGCCGAACGCACCGGCGCCGACCTCGCCGACCTCGCCGTCCTCGACCCCGGCCGTGGCCTAAGCCTCGACCAGGCCGACACGATGATCGAGAACGCGATCGGGGTACTCGGCGTCCCGGTCGGTGTCGCCACAAATTTCACCGTCAACGGCCAGGACCGCCTCGTCCCGATGGCCACCGAGGAGCCATCCGTGATCGCCGCCGCCAGCAACGCCGCGCGGATGGCGCGCCCGCACGGCGGGTTCTTCACCTCGCACACCGGGTCCGTGATGCAGGCGCAGATCCAGATCCTCGACGTCGAGGACCCCGAGGCGGCACGTCTGCGCATCCTCGAGGCCCGTGACGAGATCGTCGACGCCGCCAACGCGCAGGACCCCGTGCTCGTCCGGTTCGGGGGCGGTGCGCGCGACCTCTCCGTCCGCGTCCTCCCCACCCGCACCGGCACCCACGTGATCGTGCACCTGATCGTAGACGTGCGAGATGCCATGGGCGCCAACGCCGTCAACACCATGGCCGAGGCGGTCGGGCCGCGCGTCGCAGCGATCGCGGGCGGCCGTCCCCTGCTGCGCATCCTCACCAACCTGGCCGACCTGCGGGTCGCGCGGGCCCGCGCCGTCTTCGACCGCGACCTGCTCGGCGGTGACGCGGTGGTCGACGACATCGTCGCCGCATCCGCGTTCGCCGAGGCCGACCCGTACCGCGCCGCGACCCACAACAAGGGGATCATGAACGGCATCACCGCCGTCGTGCTCGCCACTGGCAACGACACCCGCGCCGTCGAGGCAGGCTGCCATGCCCACGCGGTCGGCGTCGGCGGCCGTTACACCGCCCTGTCGCATTTCGAACGCACCGCCGACGGTCACCTGTCCGGCGTGCTCGAGGTGCCGATGGCGGTCGGTCTCGTCGGCGGCGCCACCAAGGTGCATCCGGTGGCGCAGGCGGCGGTGCGCGTGCTTGGCATCACCACCGCGACCGAACTGGCCGAGGTGATCGCCGCCGTCGGGCTGGCGCAGAATCTCGGCGCGTGCCGCGCGCTCGCGGCCGAGGGAATCCAGCGCGGGCACATGGGCCTGCACGCCCGCACCGTCGCCGCGACCGCGGGCGCGTCGGGCGGCGAACTGGACCTCGTCGTCAAGCGCCTGATCGCCGACCGGAGCATCCGCGTCGAGCACGCCGAACGCGTCCTCGCCGAACTGCGCAGCGGAAACTGATCGTGTCCACGACCATGCCACCGCACCCCGCACTGCCGCAGTCGGTTCGCGTCTACGAGGTCGGACCGCGCGACGGACTGCAGGCGGAATCGGAGTTGCTGCCGACCGAAACGAAGGCGGAGTTCTGCCGCCGCCTCGTCGCCGCGGGGGTGACGAACCTCGAGCTCACGAGTTTCGTCTCGCCGCGCTGGATTCCGCAGCTCGCCGACGCCGAGGACCTCCTCGCCGCCCTCGACCTCCCCAACACCGTGCGACAGGTCGTGCTCGCGCCGAACGAGCGTGGCCTCGACCGTGCCCTCGCCGCCGGTGCCCGCGAGATCGCCGTGTTCGTCAGCGCCACCGAGACTTTCGCGCAGCGCAACCTCAACACCACGCGCGCGGGCGCCATCGCCGCGGCCGCACCGGTGATCGAACGCAGCAGGGACGCGGGCCTGCCCGTGCGCGGCTACATCTCGATGTGCTTCGGCGACCCCTGGGAGGGCGCGGTGGAACTGCGCGCCGTCGCCGACGTCGCCGAACAACTCCACGAACGCGGCGTCACCAGCATCAGCCTCGGCGACACGATCGGCGTCGCCACCCCGGCGCACGTCCAGGCAACGATCGACGCGGTCACCGCGCGCGGGATCGCCCTCGACGCCATCGCGTTGCACTGCCACGACACATACGGCCAGGCGCTCGCCAACGTCTACGCCGCCCTGCAAATGGGCGTCACCGAGTTCGACAGCGCCGCCGGTGGCCTGGGTCGCTGCCCGTACGCCGCGGGCGCCACCGGCAACCTCGCCACCGAGGATCTGGTCTGGATGTTGCACGGCCTCGGCATCGACACCGGCCTCGACCTGGACCGCCTCGTCGACACGTCCCGCTGGATGGCCGACATCCTCGGCCGCCCCGCACCCTCGCGAGTCGTGAACGCGCTCGCCTGACAATCCGAAAACGACCGGAGCACACCAATGCCCATCACCGACCACACGAGCCCGCCTACGCTCGACACCACCATGCCTGCCGCGCCGTCCGACCCCCAACCCGCGAAGCCGCGTTACCTCGAGGTCTGGGGCGACACCGTCGTCGGCCGCGACCTCGCCCTCGCCGTCCTCATCGGCACCGGGTTCAGCGCGCTCGCACTGTTCGGTGCGAAGACGCTGTTCGGCCGCATCGTCGCCAATCCGTCGCTCGCCGACGCCTACGCCCTGCTCGTCGGCATCGCGGCCTGCATCGTCGCCGGCGTGATCAGCGGAAAGCTGTTCGCGCCCAAGCGGAAGGTCGTCGTCGCGGCCTCCGATGCGCATCAGGTCGACGAGGTGCTCGCCGTGCTCGCCGACGAACGCCAGGGCCTCGGCCACGTCGCCGACCTACCCGCGCAGACCGCCGACGAACTCCGCGACCTCGGCCTCTACGACCGTTTCCGCGCGGCGGAAGGGAAACGGCGATGACCGACCTGCTGACCAACGACGTCCTCGTCGCCATCGCCCTCGGCGTCATCGGCGCCGTCGTATTCTCGCTCATCGGCCTCGTCTCGGGTACCGACGAAACCGCGACCATCGCGCCGCTCACGCTGCTGGTGATCCTGCTCGGTGCCCCGCCCGCCGGTGTGTTCACGTTCTTCCTCGCCGGTGCCGTCGCCAAGCACATGACCCATGCCGTGCCGACCACGCTGCTCGGCATCCCCGGAGACACCATGGCCGTGCCGTTGCTTCGGGAGGCGCGACTGCTGCGCAGTCTCGGGGTTCCGCACATCGCGCTGCGTAAGGCTATCTCCGGTGCGGTGATTGCGGCGTTCATCGCCGTCCCCGCGGCCGTGTTGTTCGCGGCGCTGCTCGCTCCGTTCGGCGACATCGTGCAGACGATCGCGCCGTGGCTGTTCCTCGTGGCGGCGGTCGGGATCGCCTATGCGTCGCCGGCGCGGTGGTCGGGTGTCGCCGCGCTGGTGCCGTTCGTGGTGCTGATCCTGGCACTCAAGGCGCTGACCGCCGGCTACGACGTGCAGCTGAACATCAGCTACTTCCTGGGCATCGCGGTCGGCCCGCTGATCGCGGCGCTGTTCCTCGTCTTGGGCAGGCAAAGCCGCACGGAGATGGAACGCGACGAGCCGCAGACCGTCTATCTCGCCCCGGACCAACGGAACTGGAAGGGCTACTTTCCCAACCCGTTCAAGATGCTGGACCGCCAGCAGACCGGGTACGTCGCGGCCACCGCGACCGTGTCGAGCGCGACGTTCGTTTTCAGCCCGGTCGCGATGACAGTGCTCATGGGTGAGATCGTCGGGTCGCGGGTCAAGCACGGCTACCACCGGCTGACGTCGGTGCTCGCCGCCCGCAACGGCACCACCGAGTCGACCTACATCGCCGAGGCGCTGATCCCGCTGATCGCGTTCGGACTGCCGCTCAGCCCGGTGGCCGCCGGGCCGGCCGCACCGCTGTTCAACGCGCCGCCGGTGTTCACCACCGACGACGGCACCGGCAACGTCCACAACCTGTCCACGGAGCTGAGCAACTGGCAGTTCCTCGGCTGGGGCCTGGCCGCGATCGCGATCGCCGTCGTCGTCGCCTACCCGTTCGCGATGAACTTCGCCCACAAGGCCGCCAGCCTGGTGGTCGGCTACGTCAGCCACGAGGCGATCATCGCGGCGTTCACCGGCCTGATCGTCGTGGTCAGCCTGTGGGAGGGCGGCATCCTGGGCCTGGCCGCGACCCTGACCGTCGGCCTCGTCGGCGGTCTGCTGATCCGCTCGTTCAAGATCCATGCGGGTGTGCTGTTCATGGGCTACTACGTCGCGGTGCTCAGCGTCCCGGCCCTGCTCGCCCTCTGACCCGCCGCAAGCGCACCTTCTGCCGCATCCACTCGCTGTTTGTGGCAGCAGGTGCGCTTTCGTCCGTCGCGAGACTCGTGAACAAATTGCACGATAACTTCGCCACAGCCGAGGCATCCGGTAGATCTGAGTCACACGAAAAATCGATCGAGAGGATCCCGGCACATGGACCGACGTTCGACCACGGTGGCCCCCGAGTTCGCGCGGACCTGGATGCTGCGGGCGGCGACGCGGTTACAACCGCCCCACGACCGGTTGGCACCCGACGCCCTGATCGTCGACCTCGAGGACGGCGTGCCCGCGGCGCGGAAGGACGAGGGTCGCGCCCTGGCCGCCGAGTGGTTCGGATCCGGCGGTCGCGCGTGGGTCCGGATCAACTCGGTGGACTCGCCGTTCTGGAGCGACGACATTCTCGCGGTCGGGTCGTGGTCCGGCGTCGAGGGTGTGGTGCTGGCGAAGACGGAGTCCGGCGAACAGGCCGCCCGGACGTATCACATGCTCGGCGACCGGTTGCCCGTCATCGCACTGATCGAATCCGCACTCGGGATCGAGAACGCGGTGCGGATCGCGCAAGCGCACGGCGTGTTCCGGCTCGCGTTCGGCAGCGGCGATTATCGGCGCGACACCGCGACCGCCGCGACCGACCTCGCCATGGCCTACCCGCGCAGCCGACTCGTCACCGCGAGCCGCATCGCGCAACTTCCTGGGCCGATCGACGGTCCCACCCTCGGCGCCGATCTCGACCGGGTGCGTGCGCACACCCTGACGGCCGTCGAGCTCGGACTCGCCGGTAAGCTCACACTGGACCCGACGCAGGTGCCGGTGATCAACGACGCCGCCAGCCCCAGCGTCGACGACGTCGTGAACGCTCGGCAACTGTTGCGGGAATTGGACGGTGGCGGTATTACCGATGGGAGCCAGCTTCCGGCACTGGGCCGGTCGCGACGCCTGGTCGAACTCGCCGACGCCTACGGAATCGGGGCCTGATGACTGCAACGCTAACCAGCCCAAAGCCACTGACCGTCGACGAGGAGCGCTACGTCGCGAGTTACCGTCGCCGCGCACACCATCCGCTGCCGCCCGCCCGCGAGGACGACTGGAACTGGCAACTCCAGGCCCGGTGCCGCGGCATGGACCCGTCGATCTTCTTCCCCAAGATCGACCGCGGCCCAGCCCTCGCCCGCCATGAGTCCGCGGCCAAGGCCATCTGCAGCGGCTGTCCGGTGGTCGCCGCGTGCCGCCGCCACGCCCTGGCCGTCGGCGAACGCTATGGCGTCTGGGGCGGTCTCACCACCACCGAACGCGCCCTGCAGGACCGCCGCCGCTGACCCGCCGAGAGCGCGCTTGTTGCCGGATCTACTCGACGTTTGCGGCAGAAACTGCGCACTCGCGCAGGGCGGCGAGGCCGTGAGACACCTCCGCGAACCTCGTCGACAGCGGACTGAGCCCGAGCCGGATCCCGTCGGGACGGCGGAAGTCCGGGATGACGCCCGCTTGCCACAGTTGCGCGGTCACCGAGTGAAACGACGGGTGGTCGACGGTCACGTGTCCGCCGCGACGCTCCGCATCCAGCGGCGACGACACGGTCACCCCCAGCGGCACGAGCCACTCCCGCATCATCTCCAGCGCGAACTCGGTGAGCGCCACCGATTTCGCGCGGATCGCCTCGATCCCGACCTCCGCGATCAGGTCGAGCATGTCCGCCATCGGCTGCATCGCGAACACCGCGGGGGTGCCGCTGAGGATGCGGCGGATCCCCGGCGCCGGCACGTATCCCTGCGCCATCTCGAAGGACTGGTGCGCACCCATCCACCCCCAGATCGGCTGCTGTACCGAATCAACGTGTCGCGCAGCGACATACGCGAACGCCGGCGACCCAGGTCCGCCGTTGAGGTACTTGTACGTGCACCCGACGGCCAGGTCGACGCCCCACTCGTCCAGCCGCACCGGCACCGACCCGGCGGAATGACAGACGTCGAGCAGCAGCAGCGCACCCCGCGATCGCACCAGATCGGAAACTGCAGCCGCATCAAGTAAATGCCCCGACCGGTACGCGACGTGGCTGAGCAGCACCAACGCCGTCCGCTCCGACACCACCTCCGCCAGTGACTCGACGCTCACCCCGTCGTCGAGAGGCGGGTCGAGCCAGCGCAGCATTGCCCCAGTCTCCGCCGCGATGCCCTCGGCGAGGTAACGGTCGGTGGGGAAGTTCGCCCGGTCGACGACGATCTCCGTCCGATCCGGTCGCAGCGCTAGCGCCGCCCGCGCCAGCTTGTACAACAGCACGCTCGTCGAATCGCCCACCACCGTCTGCCCCGGACCGGCACTCAACACCACGGCGCCCAGCCGATCCCCGAGCGTCAGCGGTAGTTCGAACCACCCCTCGTCCCAGCCGCGGATCAGCCGCCCACCCCACGCGTCGAGGATGAACTCCCGCGACCGATCGGCCGTCACCCGCAGCGGGCGCCCCAGCGAGTTCCCGTCCAGATACGCGACGACGTCCCCGCCGCGGACGAACCGATCCGGGTAGTCGCGCAACGGATCCGCAGCATCCAACGCCGATGCCCGCGTGGCGAAGTCCGTCATCGTACGACGCCGATCTCGGTGCGCACGTCGAACAGTTCCGGGAAGAACGTCAACTCGAGCGCACGCCGCAGAAATCCGACACCGCTCGATCCGCCGGTCCCGGCCTTGTGACCGATCGTGCGCTGCACGGTGCGCATGTGCCGGAACCGCCACAGCTGGAAGTTGTCCTCGAGGTCGACGAGTTCCTCGAACGCCTCGTACGCCGACCAGTGCGTCGAAGGATCCTCGTACACCGACCGAATCAGCGGCAGCAGTTCGGGGTTGCGCTCGTAGGCGGCCGACACGTCCCGATCGAGCGCCGACGCGGGCACGTCGAGACCCTGCCGTGCCAGATACCGCCAGAAGGCGTCGTACAGCGTAGGCTCTCGCAGCAACTGCGAGAGCGATTCGTGGGCAGCGGGATCGGATTCGAACACCGCCAGCATGCCGGCGTTCTTGTTGCCGAGCAGGAACTCCACCGACCGGTACTGCGCCGACTGGAACCCCGACGCGTGCCCGAGAAACCCACGGAACTGCGCATACTCGGTCGGGGTGAGGGTCGCGAGCACCGACCACTGCTCGGTCAGCGTCTTCTGAATGTGTTTGACCCGCGCGATGCACTTGAGTGCCATCCCGATGTCGTCGGCGTCGAGCGCATCCCGGGCCGCACGCAACTCGTGCAGCACCAGTTTGAGCCACAGTTCGGTGGTCTGGTGCGCCACGATGAACAGCAGTTCGTCGTGGTGCGGTGGGTCGCTGACGGGATGCTGCGCGCTCAGCAGCGTATGCAGGTGCAGGTACTCGGCATAGGTCATCCGGTCGCGCAGGTCGGTGACCACGCCGTCCTCGATCGCCCGAGTGTTGCGCTGGACGCTCATACGACCTCCCATATCGCCTCGCGAATCGTATTCCAGAGTGCGCTTTCGGGGGCGATGATGTCGAAATGATCGCCGGGAGCGACGATCGGTGTGACCGCGTCACCGGCATCCAGCGCGGCGCGGGCGTAGGCGCGGCTCATCTCCAGCAGGTCGGGGTCGTCGTCGATGCCGCACGCCACCACCTGCGGTACGCCGAGTGGGAGTCGGTGCCGAGGCGAATCGACAGCATCCGAGCGCGTGAACCGGTGCCCCAGGGCCTGCGCGACGGCACCCTCGCTCAGCCACAGCCGATCCGCACGGTCGAGGTCCAGCACCCCGGCCAGCGAAACTGCTAGGGCGGCAACGGGTTCGTCGGCGCATGCCCGTAGCGCGAGTTGCGCCCCGGCGGAATGCCCGATCACGACCACCGGCCCTGACGACGACACGCACCGCAGCGCCGAGTCGACGTCGGCCACGGTCGCTGCCCACCCGTGCTCGTCGGGCCTGCGGTACTCGACGTTCCACACCGCGACCCCGTCGCTCGCCAGTGAAACCGCCAACGGCTCCATCAGATCCGCCGCCCACCGCGACCGCCAGTATCCTCCGTGCACCAACACCGCGGTCCACGGCTTTGACCCTCGCACGACCATCCGCTGGTCGGGGTGCGCACCGTAGGCCACGACGGTGCCGGGATCGACGCGACGGCACCACCACGCGTCCACCGCGTGGCCGAGACCGGCCAACCCGCGACCGCGGATGTGTACAGGGGCCGAGGGGTCCAGCGGACAAAGCTCGAGGTCGACGCGCACGACGCCACCGGGCGCCACCACTCCTGGGCGGGTCAGCGCGACGACGTCGGGCGAGGAGCGAATCCACGAATCCGCCTGCGCATCGGACTCGGCGACACGCAGCGACGCCGACATCCCGTGCCGCGCGGCGGATCGCCGCAGCAGGGCCTCGGCCGTCGCGACGTCGGCCACCACGCCGGGATACCCGACGACGGTCAGCCGACCGGCGCTCAGGCCGAATCCTCCCGCGCACCCGCGTTTTCCGCGGTGACGATGGAATGCTCGAGCACCCGCAGCAGCACCGCGAGTTCGGCGCGCTGCTCGGCACTCATCCCCGCGAGCATGCGCTCCTCGTTCGCGAAATGGGCTTTCGCGGTCTCCTCGAAGACTCGCAGACCCTCGTCGGTCAGCTTCGCGTAGACGACCCGGCGGTCCTCCGGGTCGCGTTCGCGGACAACAAGCCCGGCCTGCTCGAGCCGGTCGACCCGCAGCGTGATCCCGCCCGTAGTGACCAGCGAACTTTCGGCGAGTTGGCCCGAGGTCATCCGGTACGGCGGCCCGGACCGGCGCAGCGCGGCGAGAACGTCGAAGGACGCCATGTTGATGCCGTGCTGGTCGAACAGCGCGGCGAGCGAGGCCTGGTAGCGCAGATACGCGCGGTGCAGCCGACCGAACACGTGCAGCGGGGACACGTCGAGGTCGGGCCATTGGCGTCGCCACTGGCTCATGATCTCGTCGACGGCATCCACATCGGGTGGTCGAGACGCTGCCACGGCCCCTCCTCTTCGATCCCCCCGACGCCTGAGCGCCAAGGTAAAGGTCACCCTACGCGGTGACCGCGTCCGACGGAGTGGCCAGCTGCGCCACCGCGTCGATCTCGGCGATTGCGCCGTAGGGCAGGCTGGAAACTTCGAGGAACGTGCGGGCCGGCCGCGGCTCGTCGAAGATCCGCTCGAACTGGCGGTTCGCCTCCTCGCGCAGGGACAGGTCGGTGACGTAGTAGGTCAGTTTCACGACGTCGGTGAGCTTGCCGCCGACCGTCGCGAGCCGCTCGCACATCCGCTCCACCGCGGCGTCGAGTGCCTCCGTGCGGCCCGGCACCGGGTTGCCCTCGGCGTCGATCGACAGCGCGCCGGAGACGAACGCGAGCCCGCCCGCGACGGCCGCGGGGCTGTAGGGGTGGTGGGACGAAACGGTGACGGACGTCGACATATGAGAACTCGCTTTCGGGAGGCGGAACGGAACCGACTGATGCAAGTATCTTAGCGCTAAACCATCTAAATGTGAAGCTGGGCTTGTCGCCGCCGTCGAAGGCCGCGGATTCGAGTAGTCCATTACGCACCCCGTTGTGGCACAGCAGGCGGAGAATCGACGGCGATCGTGCGGGCGAGCGAGGGGGCACCTGTGGCCGAGAGAACGGAATTGCGGCTGGCACTCGTGTGCTACGGCGGCGTGTCGCTGGCCGTGTACATGCACGGCATCACCAAGGAGCTGCACAACCTCGTTCGAGCCGCCCGGGCGTTCGACGAGCTCGATGAGCGTCTCGCCGGACCGAATCCCTTCGACCCGAAGACGACCACGCAAGCGGCATACTTCGAGGAGTTGCGTCGGCTCGCGAAGGCGGGTCGTCGCATGTCTGTGAGCGTCGACGTTATCGCGGGCACATCCGCGGGAGGCATCAACGGGATCGTGCTCGCCAAGGCGATCGCGCAGGACGCCAATCAGGACAGGCTGAAGGAGCTCTGGATCAAGGAGGGCGACCTTGCGGACCTCGTCCGCTGGCCGCGGATCGGAGGCGTGCGCTTGCGCGCGGTGCTCGCTGCGGGATGGCAGTTGGTGCGTCCGCTCGCTCGAACCTCGCTATTGCGCGGTGAACGCATGTCTGGACTGTTGCGCAACGCGCTGCACGAAATCGAGAAGACGGCAGCAGGCACACTGATCCCCGATGACAGCGACGTCTCGCTCCAGCTCCATGTCACGACGACCGACCTCTCCGGGTATCAGGTGCTTGTGCCGTCGGGCGCGGGAGGTGCGAGCCAGCGTGACACGTCGTACGCACAGGTACTGACGTTCGCCGGAGCGGAGGCATTCGACGGAGAAACGAACACCAACGCCCTCGCCTTTGCCGCACGGGCGACCGCTAGCTTCCCGGGTGCGTTCAGTCCCGTCAGCTGGCAAGGGTTCGCTGCCGAAACCGGTGTAGAGACACCCTTGCCCGAGGGGCTTTTCCGACACGGGTACGTAGCCGGAGACGAGATGGTGACCAGGTTCGTCGATGGTGGTGTACTCGACAACGCACCGTTCGACCTCGTCATCGAGGCAATCGGCCGGTGTCGAGCAAGTAGAGAGGTGCTGCGCCGTCTCGTCTATATCCAGCCGGATCCGGGTGCAAAGCTGTCCCAACCGGACCCGCAACCACACATTCGCGAGGATGAGGGTTGGCTTCCTGACCTGTGGCAGCTCGCATCGAAGGTGCGCGGCAGCCAGTCGCTGCTCGCCCACCTCACGGACCTGCGCGACCTGAATCTCCGGATCTCACTGATCGCTCCGATCGTTGAGCTGCAGCAGACGAAAGTTGCCGGCGAGATCGGGATCGCGCTCGAAGGTATGGGTATCGCATTACCGCAGGACCCGATGGATGCCTTGTCGAACATCGACACCGAGGCTCGAGTGAAGTCGATGACCGAGCACATGCACGCACGCGCAGAAAAGGTCTTGGGTCCGTCGTGGGCGACCTATCAGCGGCTGAAGGTCATCGAGGCGGGACGTCGGATCGCCGACGAGGTGATCGAGTTGTTCGTGTTCCCACCGGAGTCGGGGCGCGCCAGCTTCGTTCGCGCCGCGATCTCGGCGTGGGCGCAGAGTCGAGACGAGTGGCAGGATGCAGACCCGAGCAAACTCGTCGAACGTCTGCGCCACGTCGACGTTCCCTACCGCGAGCGGCGGGCAATGCTGGTGCTGCAGGGAATCAACGATTTGTACCGGGCGAAGGACCCGCCGGACAACCTGAGCGACCTGAAGAAGCGCGCATGGGATCACCTCCAGACGCTACGGAAGGTGCCAGCAGAGGTGGTTCGCGCGGATCAAGGAACGGTCGCGTTCCTCGCAGGCGACATTCTCGACGCCCATCTGCTGGATAGTCCGGGGGAATTCGCGACGCAATTCGCGGAGGAGTTCGAAGGTCTGTTCGTGACTTATCGACAGGCGCTGGAAAAGCGCCTCGACAACGTAGGGGCAGGACTGTGGCGTCTGCTCGTGGAGAGTACCGCGGCCTGGCCGGCCGAGCAGCGCCACGACTTGTTGTCGCGGTACATCGGTTTTCCGTTGTGGGATGGGATCATCTTCCCCACCATCGCGCTCGCCGAGCTTCCGCAATTCAGTCCTATCCCCGTCACTCAATTCAGCCCTCTTGCAGCAGAGGCGATTCGGCCCACCGATCCAAAACGCGGCAAGCTCGAGGGCGTTGGTCTGCACCACTTCAAGGCGTTCCTGAAGCCCGCGTGGCGGGAGAACGACTATCTATGGGGGCGTCTCGACGGAGTCGAGCTGATCTTGCGAATGCTCGGAGAGACCGAGGGTAGGCCGGTGCCCGACGGAGCGGAGGAGTCGCGGGCACGGGCCATCCGGGAAGCGGGAAGCCAACTCGCGCCAGGGCTACGCGCCGTCCTGGCATCGGAGCGAACTGACCTGAAGGATGTCGGCGGGTTACTCCAGCACGTCGACCGCGAGATCGACGAGATCGAAAACGGTCGATAGCGGGCGTCTGCGCTCCGGCCGCTACTCCCGTAGGATCACCGCCGCCAACTCCTCGCGATCGGCGACGTCGAACTTGGCGCAGGCGCGGTAGATGTGTCCCTCGACCGTGCGCACCGACAGCGTGAGCCGTTCGGCGATCTCCCGGTTGCTCATCCCAGCGGCGACCAGGTTTGCGATCTCGCGTTCGCGTGCCGTCAGCGGAAGTGGATGTTCCGCGGCGAGGATCGCCGGCGTGCGCGCGCCTCCACACAGGGCCGCGAGCCGATCCGTGACCGCCGCCGATGCGCTGCACGCGCGCTTGTCCTCGTGGCGGCTGTGGATGGTGGTCGCCTGCGCGGCCGAATCGGCGGCCGACAGCAGGGCACCGATCCGTTCGAACTCGGTCGCGCAGCGGTCCAACGCGGTCGCGTCGGCGGCGGCGACTGCGGCCGCATGCTCGGCGTAGAGCGGGGCCAGCGCGCCGTCGAGACGGGTGGCCAGTTCCGTGAGGCGCGGTGCGGCGGACCGGTCGCCGAACCGGGCCGCGGCGTGCAGCGCCTCGGCCTCGACGGCGAACTGGCACGTCTTCGCCGCGGCCGCGGCTGCCTTGTGGGCAAGCTCGACGGCCCGCACCGGCGTGCCCTGCGCTGCGGCCAACCACGCCTCGGCGACGCGCATCGACGGGTCGAACACCACGAGGTGGCGCCCGCTGCGTCCCCGTGCCGACGCGCGTACGCGTTCGGCGTCCTCGGCGCAGCCGAGCAGCGAGTATGCCTGGATCAGGGCGATCTTCGCGGGGTAGGCCCACGCAGCCAGCGAGTTCGAACTCAGCGCCGCAACGGCCTCCTCCAACCCGGCGACGGCGGCCGACAACCGTCCGCGCGCGACCTCCACGTGGCCGATGAAGGTCTTCATCATTCCCCACGCGATGTACTGGCCGGAGGTGGTGAACTCGGAGTACGCGTCGGCCGTGCGCTGTGCCTCGTCGAGTCGTCCCGTGAACGTGAGTGCCTGGATCTCCGCGTACGCCGCCGGGTAGATCAACGTGCCGTCGACCTGGGCGCGGACCTCGCGCAACCGGGCGACGAGCGGCGCGACCTCGTCTCCGCGTCCCATCAACGGCAGCGCGCGCTGACCGATCACCGCCCACGCCACCGCGAACGACGGCGCCTGCGGGTCGGCGAGCACCCGTTCCGCGGTCGCATTGGCCTCGTCGAGGTGATTCTCGTAGAGCAGTTGCGCCGACTCGATGCCCTCGACGACCAGGGACAGCGGCGGGCGGGTGATCCGTTTCTGCAGCAGCGCGAGCACCTCGTCGCCGCGTTTCGAATCGCCCATCGACCAGTAGAAGTTGCAGATCCGAGTCATTCCCCAGCGCAGCAGCTCGATGTCGTCGAGTTGGTCGGGCGAGTAGGCGGCGAGGATCTCCTCGATCTCGTGCGGTCGGCCCTGCGTGAGCAGCGCGCGGGCGAGCAGGTCGGCGGCTTCGAGCCCGCCGTCGCGTCGCAGCGCCTCTCGCGCGAACTTCTCCCCGACGGCGACGTCGGACATCGTGACCGCGGTCTGGGCGGCGTCGGTCAGGAGCCTGACGTCGACGGCCTGGTCGCTGCCCAGGGTGAGGTCGGCGAGCCGGATCCGGTCGGTGCCGCTGGACTGCTCCCGCGTCCGCAACGCCTGCACCAGCCGCCCCCGCAGGCGTCGCGATGCGGCTCGGCCGAGCTGACGGCGAATCACGTCGCCCCAGAGCGGATGGGTGAACCGGGCATTCAGGGTGTCGCCGTCGGTGCTCGCGGCGATGAACCCACGGGTCTCGGCCTGCTCGATGGCCTCGTCGCCGGCGAGTTCGGACAGGACGTCGACGTCGATCGGCTCGCACAGGCTCAACAGCTTGAGCGCATCCAGCACGTCGGCGGGGAGTCGGTCCATCCGTCCCTTCAGCAACGCGGCCAGTTCGTTGGTGATGGTCGCCTGGCCTCGTAGCTGCCACACACCGCGGATGTTGCGGAGCCGTCCGGCATCCCGGGCACCCTCGACGAGATGCCGGAGGAACAGCGCATTGCCGCCGGAGGCCTTCCACATCAGGTCGGCCGACAGCCCTTCGAGGTGCCCACCGAGCGCCGATTCGACCAGTGCGATGCTCTCCCGCTTGGTGAACGGCGCAAGATCGAGACGTTTCAGGTGGCCGTCCTTCCACAACGACGTCACGGCGTCGGGAACCGCCTCGCCGCTACGCACCGTGGCGACGATGCGGGCGGCGCGATCGATCGCGAGTTGATGAAGCAGGGTGGCCGACAGGTGATCGAGCAGGTGCGCGTCGTCGATGCCGAGCAGCAACGGCCCGTCAGCGAGCAACGAGTCGCGCGCGGCGGACAGGAACATCACCGGATCGCCGATGGTCGGCTTGCCGATCATGTGGGCGAAGACGCCGAGCGGAATGCTGCGCGCCGATTCCGTTCCCGCGACCCAGCGCACCGCACAGTCCATCGTGTCGGTGACCAACCGGGCGAGCGTCGTCTTGCCGACCCCCGCCGGACCCGTCAGCAGAACGCCGCATCCGGCCGATTCTCCCGGCGTCAGCAGCGACCGTATCGTGTCGAATTCGCGTCGGCGTTCGACAATCGGCCACGCCTCTACCATGGAGAAATCTTAGATTAGCGGCGCAGATTCGACCCGATGAACGTCAATTCCCGCGGATTCCGGACATGGAGTTTCGAACTAGGCGTTAATCCGCGGACGCGCCGGAGAAAACCATCGCATCGATTCGGCAACGATCCGGATCGTCAACGCCCTGGTAGGTATTCACGCATTCAACCATTTGCGGGGATTCGAGTCCTGCGCGGACTCGGCGATTTGCTGCGGTTTGTCACCGCATTGTTTCGCGCTCGAGTCTTTCGAATGTGGGCAAAGAATCCCTCAGACGGTGTTCTCCGTGTTCTCAGCCCCGCCCGTGCCGCTCCTCGTAATCGCGCCGATCCACCTCGGCACGCTGCCGCGCCGCGGCGTCGGCGAGCGCCGGGTCGAGGCCGTGCGACACGAGCCGATGGCGGCGGTAGACGTACATCAGCGCGACCGTGAAATAGCACAGCGGCAGATACAGCAATGCGATCATCGCCCAGCGCATCCACATCGGTCCCGGAATCAGCAGGAACAACAGCAACACCAGGAACATCGGCACGAGAAAGCGAATCAGGTAACGCCGGGTCGCGCCGGGCCCGGTGAGGTCGTTGCGCACCCAGTCCGCCATGGAATCGGGCAGGGTGGCGCCGCAGGCGTATCGAATTCGCTGCACGAAGGTGGGGCTGGTTGCGTCGGCCATGGGAACAGCGTAGAACCCCGCCGTTGTCCGGCCAATCGGCAAGGCCCGCTCCGACGCCTTCCCCGCCGTCCTCGCGGGTGACGCCGTCGTCGTCAAGCCGGACAGCAGCATCCCGTACTTGCCACACTGGCCAACGCCGGACTGCCGTACCAGGCCGGCCTGCCGCGCGCAGTGTTCGCCGTGACCCCGGGGCCGGGTTCCGTGGTCGGGCACATCGACAACGCCCGCGCCAAGGGCGCGATCGTCGTCGCCGGCGGGCACCCGCGACCCGAAATCGGCCCGCGGTTCTGCGAGCCGACCGTGCCACGGCGTCACCGACGAGATGGAGTGCGCCCGCAACGAGACTTTCGGCCCGCTGAATTCGATCTACCAGGTCGACGAACTAACGCCGCGTCGCCGCGATGAGCTCCTGCAGCACACCGTCGATCCCGCCCTCGCGCAACGCATTCCGCTGCCGGATCGCCCCATTGCCGGCCTGAGCGGTGTGGCGCAGCGCGGCGCGGACCGCGGTGTACTCGCCGAGATCCTCCAACGCCGGCCGAGCCCACTCGACCATCCGGTCCTGCAGGTCCAGCGCCGGGACAGCTTGTCCGGCAAGTAGATCCATTCCCGACCCGGCCAGCCCGTCGTGTGCCGCCTTCCACTGCGCCGCGCGCAACATCTCGGCCTCGATCCGCGGCGCGACCTCGCCGCGGTCGAGCGCGGCCTGCGCCGTCATCACCAGCGCGCGCACCAGCGTCGCGTACGTGACGGTTTCGGCGGCGGTCGCGGCCACGTCGCTCACCCGCACCTCGATGGTCGGGAACTTCGATGATGCCCGCACGTCCCAATAGACCATGCCGTCGTCGAGGATCGCACCGGTCTCGTTGAGCCGCGCGACCAGATCGTCGTAGTGGTGGGCGGATTCGAAGTACGGCGGCGGCCCCGCGGCGGGCCACCGCGACCACACCACGGTGCGCCAGCTGGCGTGGCCCGAGTCGGCGTCGCGGTAGATCGACGAGTTCGCGGTGGTCGCGAGCAGCGTCGGCAGCCACGGACGCAGGTGGTTGCTGACCTGCACCGTGGTTTCCCGGTCGGGGATCTGCACATGTACGTGACATCCGCACACGCCTTGCTCGTGCGCGATCATCCCGAACTGCTCGCCGATGCGCCGATACCGCGGCGAATCGGTGATCGGGAACTCGTCCGGAATCGTCGGCGGCACGCCGACCGCCAGCAGGCACGCCCCGACCCGGTCGGCCGCGGCGGCGACCCTCGCCCGCAGGCCGTGGATCTCGTCGAGGGCCTCGGCGCTGGTGGACAACACCGACGATGTCGTTTCCACCTGGCAGCGGGTCAGTTCGAGCTGCAACTCGACGCCGTCGGCCCGCGCGGCGTCGGCGACCTCCCGGTTGCGGGGAAGTGGGTGCCCGGTCTGCGGGTCGACGAGCAGGAACTCCTCCTCGATGCCGAAGGTCGGGGCGTCGGACTTCGTTCGCATGGCTCCCAGATACCCTTCCTCGACCCGGCCTATGCCGCCGTGGCCAGCGCGGCCGCCAGCCCGAACACCACCGCCATCGCCGCGACCTCCCCGACCGCGCGGCGCAGCGACACCTCGGCGTCGACGCGGTGCTCCGCGGCGGGACGGACCCAGGTCCGACGCCACCACCAGCCGAGCCCGACCAACCCGGTCAGCAGCACGACCTTGGCCAGCAGCATCCGGCCGTATCCGGTGTCGACGAACGCAGCGAGACTACCCTCGCGCACGAGGGCGTTGACCACGCCGCTCGCGGCGACGACGGCGACGCAGCGCAATGCCCAGGTCGAATACGCGGGCAGCAGCGCGGCCCAGTCGCGCCGTGACCGCGCGACCAGCGAGATCGCGACCAACAGCCCGAACCAGGCCGCGGCGGCGAGGGTGTGCGCGGCCCCGAGCAGCGACCCGAACGGCTGCTGCGAGAGGTGGCCGGTGACGGGCCGCAGCACCAACCCGATCGCAGAGAGCGCGACAACCGGATCCGCCGACCGCACCGCCGACCCCCGGTAAGACCACGCCGCGTAGCCGGCCGCCGCCGCGGCGCACGACGTCACCAACGCGTCGACCCGACCGGTGCTGAGCCCGGTGACGAATTCGCCGAACTCGGCAAGAGACAGCCCGCCCGGGCCCACGTCGTCGGCGGCTCCGGCGGCGAGGACCAGCAGCAGGATCTCGAGCACCGTCCACACGGCGGCGACGCCCGCCGCGACCCGCCACGGCACGGCGGTTCCGTTCAGCCGCGGCAACAGACCCAACCCGAGCACGGTCGCGGCGAGGCCGTCGGTGGCGGCCCGCACCAGCGTGTCGGCGTGCTGATCCTGACCGGCGGCCAGCGCCCACCCGAGCGCCACGCCGAGCGTGGTGGCCGGTACCGCGAGCAGCAGCGCCCAGCGTGCTCGCGCGCTCGTCGGCACGGCCTAGCCGTTCTTCGGTTTCCGCAACACCAGGAACAGGCCACCGGCGAACACCACGACGGCGGCGAGCACGAACGGCCACAGCGGCACCCCGCCGTCGTCGTCGCCGGTGTCCCCGATCGTGCTCACGGGCGTGCCGTTGCCGGGGGTGCTGAGCGTGAACTTGCTCATCCCCGTGACCGGGTGCCCGTCGGCGGAGGTCACCCGGAAGCCGATCGTGTAGACGCCCGCGGGACCGAGCTCGCCGACCTCCACGCTGATCGTCGCGCCGGAGATCGTCGGGTCCCCCTTCGACCACATGCCGCCGTTCGGCCCGATCACCGTCAGCGACGCGAAGCTCTCCTGCAACGCCTCGTTGAAGGTGACGCTGACGACGGCCGGGCCGGTGTCGAGGACGGCGCCGTCGGCCGGGTTGCTGGACACGACGACGGAGTGCGCGGCGGCCGGGGCGGCGCCGAGCAGCGCCGCCGCGACCGCCCCGAACAGGGCGAGGACGAACCTCACTTGGCCCGCCGCAGGTATGCGCCGAGTCCGAGTACGGCGCCGAGCGCACCGAGCACCAGACCGATGCCGCCGAGCCAGCGGGCGGTGGTGTCGGTGGAACTGGCCTCCTCGCTGCTCGCATCTGTGTCTTCGACGCCGTGTGAGTGCCCGTCGGAGGATTCGCCCGCCGCGGCGAGGGTGAGGGTCGGCGCGGGGTGTTCGGGTTCGCTGCCGTCGTCGCCCATCGGCTGGCTCCACTCGACCACTTCGCCGTCGCTGTAGGTCTGCGTCGCCGCGAAGCTGACCGACTCCTGGTCCGGCAGCGGCCCGGCCGAGAGCAGGAACTGCTCGAACTGTCCGGGTGGGACGCCGGGGGAGCCGGGGTCGGCGGTCCAGGTCACCGAGGTCGCCTTGACGTCGGCGTTCTTCTCGACCGTCGCCTGCCACCCGGGCATCGGCTCGGTGCGGGCCGAGTTCAGCTCGGGCAGTACCACGGTCAGCTTGGTGGTGGAGGCGGTCTCCGATTCGGTGGGGACGCGGAAGGTCAGGACGGAGTAGCCGCCCTGCTCGGCGTCCGGCGCGGACACCGTGACGTGGGCCGAGGCGACGCCCGCGGCGAGGAGCATGGTCGCGCCCGCCGCGGTGGTTGTGAGCAGGGCACGCGAATAGAAGGTAGGCATCTGATCTCTCGTCTTCAGGTGAATGTGGTCGGGGTCGGGCCGCGACGGGAGGACCTCGACGAGAGATCGGACCGGACGGATCCACGGCGAGCGCGACCCGGTGGCCGCGGTCGATCCACGTGAAACGATGCGGGACCGGTGGCGCGTTGATGCGCCGAGACACGACGGCCAGCGTCGCCGACAGGCAGGCGCACAGCCGTTCCGCGCCCACGATCAACACCGCGCACATTAGCGTCGCGACCAGGTGCGCCCCGAGCATCGGCCCGCTGGCGGTGGTGTCGTGATGCAGCGCGACCGTCAGCGCGAGGTGGCCGGCGAACTGTCCGGCCCCGAGGAAACCGATCACGGCAAGCGGGCCGCCGCGGACCGCCGCGGCCGCCGCGCCGATCACGGTACCCGCGATCAGGAGCAGGGTCAGGGCCGCCGAGGTCGGGTAGCCACCGCCCGCGATGCCGTGTGCGGCGACGGCGAGGCCCGCCACGCTCGCGCCGACCGCGCAGCCACGCAGCCGGCGCGGAGCGGGGACGTTCGACATGGGTGCTGGGTCAGCGGACGCCGAGGCGGGCGAGCAGATCGGCCTCGATGCCGGTGAGCTCACCGGAGATGGCCTGGTGGGCGCCGCGACGGCGCGGAGTGGGCATGAGTTCGGCGGTGCGGACCGCGGTCTCGAGGTCGATGAGACGTGCACGGGTAGCCTCGGCGAACTTGTCCGTCTCGGGGTCGCCCGGGTGCTGCTCCACCAGCCTGGACAGCGACTGCTCGGCGCCGGCGATCCGCGCCGACAGCTTCGCGCCGTGCCCGGTGTACTCGCCAAGCTCCTCGACTCCGACCCCGAGGCGTTGCGCCCGGCGGGTGTCGAGTTCGCCACGGACGAACGTCGAGGCCCGGTAGGCGAGCGGCAGCAGGATCGGCGTCAGCACCCGCGCGACGCCGAGATACTTGCGGACCTGGGCCGCGCTGAACCGATCCCGCTCGGCCTTCTCCGCGATCTTGACCGCCGCGCGTTCCTGCGCCTTCAGCGCCGAGATCTCCGCCTTCTCGATCCGCTGCTGCGACTTGCGGTCGGCGCGCAGCCGCCTGCGGTCCGTCTTGGCACCGAGCTTGGCTTCCAGCTTCGCCTTGGTCTTGATGGCCTTGCGTTCCGCCCGCCGGACGACGCGGGACTTGCGCTTGCCGAACAACCCCATCGACTGTCCTCCACGGATCGGCGTGTGTGGGCTCACCCTATCGGGTGGCATCGACGCGCCGGAACTACGCAGATGGTGTCGGTGCCGACGGTCATACTCTGTCCTATGGTGCACACCGCCGCTGCGACCTCGTCACCGCCGGGCGGCGCCGCGGTCTACGTCGGCGCCCGGCGGTTGACGTCGTGCCGGCACCGGCTGCATCTGGACACCGAGTTCCCGGAGGTGGGGCACGCGGCGGCGGAGGACGTGGGCGTGCAGCAGCGCCGCGAGGCCGCGACCGTCTACCGCACTCAGGTGCGCGAGACCCTGCATGCCGCGAGCGGGGGAGTGCTCATCGACCGCGACGCGCCCGCGCGACGGCGCGCCGAGGCGACAATGGCGGCGTGCGCGCAGGGTGCGGACCGGATCTGGGACGCGACCCTGCCGCGTGAATCCGACACCGGCCGCGAGGGCGGTGCCGAGTTGCTGCTGCGCGACGTCGACCGTGGTGGCTACATCCCCGTCATCGTCGTCAACCACAAAGTCACAGATCCTCGGACCGATCCGCAGCCCGAGGGCGCGGCGGTGACGACCGGCTTCGCCGTGTGGGCGCCCGCACCCGACGCCGGTCGCAAGGTCCGGGCACAGCCGCGCGACCAGCTCCGTCTAGCGCACATCTACCGGATGCTGCAGCGGCACGGGCTGGCGAGCCCGGCGCTGGTGGGCGGGGTGATCGGGTTCGGCTTCGAAACCGTGTTGGTGCACGACCTGACGACGGTGCTCGACGAGTACGACCGCCGCTACGCGGACCGGATCACGGTTGCGCGCGGCGAGGCGGAGACGGTGCCGTCGCAGGTGCCGGAGTGCCGGTCGTGTCCGTGGTGGTCGCGATGTCGGGAGTGGCTGGTGCAACACCGCGACGTCAGCCTCGTCGCGACGGGCGCGCGGGCGGAGGTGCTGCGCGACGAGGGCCTCCGCACGATCGACGATCTCGCCCGCTCGGAGGGTCCGGCGCCGGTGCTGTGGCAGCACGGGTCGTTCGACGACGTCGTCGTCGCGGCGAAGGCGTGGTTGGCGGGGGCGGAACTGGTGCGCCGCGTGCCGCAGGTGCGGGTGCTGCGCGCCGACGTCGAGGTGGACGTGGACCTCGAGAGCTACCAGGAGCACGGCGCATACCTGTGGGGTGCGCTGCTGGCCAACGGCACCGACGCCCCGCGCTATCACGCGTTCGTCACGTGGGACCCGGTGCCGACCCCGGACGAGGCCCGCTCGTTTGCCGGGTTCTGGACGTGGTTGGGGAAGGTGCGCGCTGACGCCGAGGCACACGGGAAGACCTTTGCGGCGTACTGCTATTCGCGCTCGGCAGAGGACAAGTGGCTGCTCGACTCGGCGCGCCGCTTCGCGGGACGGCCCGGGGTGCCGAGCGTCGAGGAGGTGCGCGCGTTCATCGACTCGCCGCAGTGGGTGGACATGTACCAGGAGGTCAGCGAGGCGTTCGTGACGCCGAACGGCAAGGGGCTCAAGAAAGTTGCCCCGGTTGCCGGCTTCGAGTGGCGCGACCCCGAGGCCAGCGGCGAGGCGTCGATGACCTGGTACCGCGCCGCCGTCGGCTACGACGGCCCACCCGACCCCACCCAGCGCACCCGGATCCTCGAGTACAACGAGGACGACGTGCTCGCCACAAGGGCCTTGCGGGAGTGGATGAGTGGGCCGGCGGACGCCGAGGTGCCGTATGCGGGGGAGTTGTAAGGGTAAGGGCGGACCGGGCGCCGCGCAGGTCCGCGAACCGCTAGCGATGTCCACGGTCCCAATCGGGTGGCAACGTGCGCATCAGGAGCGTGTGGCTTCGAGGAGCACGCCATGGTGTGGTCACCTCGGCGAGCGACGTTAGGAAGACGCCCACCCGCAGATGCCAAGGCATCGACAACGACCACCCGCACCGTCGCCTTCGGAGTCACAGTGTAGATCATTTTGGAGTGTCACTATAGTCAGTGACGACATCACTATAGTTAGTGAGAGCCTCACTGAGATACAGTGAGGTCTTATCCTGGCGGCAAGTATCGAGGGGCGACAGTGAGGTCTGAAGATCTTCGCGAGATCGTGGGCACCGTTCGTCGTGCCGGCGGCGACACGGCGTCGGTGGAGGTCAAATCGGCTGCAGGTGGTGTGGGCAAGAGCCTCTGGCCGACGATCAGTGCATTCAGCAACACAAAGGGTGGCGTGGTGATCCTTGGACTCGACGAGTCCGCGGGTTTCGAACCAGTCCCTGGCTTCGACTCGATATCGGTGATGGACCAGGTGGCAGACGCGGCGCGTCCGAGAGGAAGGGGAGAGTCGCCAGGTCCGCTGACTCCCAACCCCGCGATGACTGTGGATCAGGTGGAACTCCAAGGTGCGATGGTCGTCGTGGCCGAGGTCGACGAGTTGCCTCCCGCTGAGAAGCCCTGCTTCGTCACGGCGCAGGGAAAGGAACGCGGTACGTACATGCGCGTCGGGGACGGCGATCACCGGCTCGACACGTACTCAGTGTTTCAGCTGTCGATGCTCACCGTGCCTAGTGATGCCGATCGTGAACCGGTGACGCAAGCGCGAGCAGACGATCTGGATCCGAACCTAGTGAATCGGACAGTTGCGCAGCTCAGGTTAGGCCGCCCGAGGGCGCTCGCTGGGACGACCAGTGAAACGGAAGTCCTCGAGCGCATTGGTGCAATAGATCGCGCAACCGGTGCGCCCACCGTGGGAGGCATGCTTGCGTTGGGTCGCTTTCCTCAACAGTTCTTTCCGCAGTTGATGATCAGCTTTGCCGCCTACCCTGCCGGGGACAAATCGGTGGTAGTCGGTGATGAGCGGATGGATGATAGGGCGGTTCTGGAAGGTCCGATCCCTGACATGATCGATGATGCGGTGGCCGCGGTGATGCGTAACCTTCGAGTACGGAGAGTCTCTAAAGGTGCAGGTGCACAGGATGTTCCGGAGATACCAATCGACGCTGTCCGGGAGGCATTGGCTAACGCTTTGACACATCGCGACTACAGCCAGATTGCTCGTGGTGACCAGGTCCGGGTCGAGTTGTACCCGGATCGCTTGGAGGTCCACAGCCCGGGCGGTCTGTGGGGTGGCCGCGGATTAGAGTCCGTTTTCGACGGAGAGTCGCACTCTCGGAATCAACTACTCGCTCGACTCCTCACCGAGATCCCCTTTGCCGATCGTGACGAGAAGGTGTGTGAGAATGCAGGTTCGGGGATTCCTCGGATGCTTGGGGAGATGACACGCAACGGGTTGCCGGCGCCGCGATTTCGAAGCTCGCCGTCGGCCTTCGTCGCGGTCCTCGACAGGTTCGGACTTCTGAACCCCGAGACGCGCGACTGGCTGGACAGCATGGGCGGTCGGCCACGAACTCGTGAGGGCGACAGTGCGCTGGCCCTGATCCATCACCTCGGATCGGTCACCGCCGAAGAGCTTCGGCGTCAACTCGCGATCGACACAACGGTCGCGCAGTCTGCATTGCGCGGCTTGGAGGATGAAGGGATCGTTCGCGATGATCGTGGCGTATATCGTCTGGCGATAGCCGGCGTCCGCCGAATGGTGTTTACCGGAAACGAACGTCGAGTGCTCGACGAACTGGCATCAGGCCGAACGATGACGGTACACGAATTGGCCGATGCCGTCGGGACCACAGCTAATGCGCTTCGTCCGGTTCTCCGAGCCCTTGTCGATGGACGTGAAATAGTAGCAACCGCTCCCCCGACAAGCCGGAATCGCGCCTACAGGAGCGTCCGCACGACGCGGTGAGCGGTCACCGCCGGAAGGAGCAAGGCTGCTGGCCGGCGACCGTCGCGCGACTGCGAGCACCACTGGCCGGGCCCGCGCGTTCGGGCCCAACGAACTGGTTTGGACGGAATCCGGATTGTCCGCACTTGTGGCAGTGGGCTTAGCAGTGGAGCGACTCGATGCCGTTGCTGTACTCAGCGGCCATGTGCAGCAAACCGTCATCCCCGGTAGCGGCCGCGCGACCGAGCGGCAATTGAATGCGGCAGTGTCCGGCATCCTCGCAAAGCGCGGCGAACGCTATCCGGAGGCACGCGCAGCGCTCGCCGACTTGGCCGCCCGCTCCGAGCAGGACCGTGGGTTGGAGTTCGGGAGGCCGGCGACAACTACGGTCAGGGGTCCTCACGCGAGCATGCCGCAATCACCGCGCGCTATCTCGGCCTACATGCGGTGATCGCCAAGTCGTTCGCGCGGATCCATTGGCAGAACCTCGCCAACTTCGGGGTGCCCGCGCTCGAGTTCGAGGACCCGCCGACTACGACCGGATCGACGAGAACGACACCCTGGTGTTGGAGGGTCTGCGCGAGCTGCTGTCCGGCGGCGCCGAGGCCGAGGTCCGCAAACGCCACCAAGGACGAGAAGTATGCGGCACCGGCCGTCCGAGTTGCACGTGGAAGCGGTGCCGCGGGCGGACGCATTCCGCTGCTGACCCGTCGCGCCTGAGCTTCTGAGCTTGGCCTGAGCTGAGCCGGTATTTGTGCGCGTTTACGCAGGTAGATCGCCTGCGTGGGCGTCAGCAGGTCGAGGAGTTCTTCGTGCGGGGCCTTGGGAAATCGCGCCCAACATGCCATGTCGTCAAATTGTGCGACCTGCCGACTGAGTACCCCGACGACCCAGACGTCGCGTTTCCGAGCGGGTGAGGGGCTTGGATTGGGCTTGGATCGGTCATTCGAGTAGCGCGCTACTCTATTCTCCGCCGGCATGAGAGTCGATAATCGTTTCGTCCGACAACGCCGCCAGCCTAGCGCGGGCCTTTTTGACACATCGGAGGAACCAACATATGTGTGGGCACGTGGATGTCAGAAGTCCGGTGCGCTGGCTGGTAGTCCGCCAAGTGCCACGACCCGTTCCATCGGAGGACATTCAAGCCCTCGTACGGCACGAGCAAGTCGTTCTACACTGTAAGGATCCCCCAACCTGACTAAGTCACTCAGATTGTCCGACACCAGAGTTCTCGCGGCCTCTGTGCCGTTCGACATCGCTGCAGAACCGACCACTTCGCCAAGCCCGCCCGACTGCAGTTGCCATGTCCGGCAGAGGCGAGGAGGGGCCAGGAATTGTTCCTGCAACAAGAACGCAAACCATGGAGAAACGCCAAACGCAGGAAGCGTTCACTGATAGCGGTGAAGTGCGAAGAGGGATCGATCGGCACAGACGGATCTGCCCACAAAAACAAGCTTGAATCAGCTGGTGTGTGTGCTTACACTCAACTGGCGGCGGCGTCCAAGGGGAGGGATTCCACTTTGGACGTTCTTCGTCAATGCGCATTGAATATAGCTGTGACTGCTGCAACTGCTGCGCGTGGGGATTGACGAATGGACGAGAACTTCGGCCCGCTGGAACTTGACTTGCTTCCCGCAAGGCACGGCGACTCTCTTCTGCTGACTTGGGGACCACCCACAGACCGCCATCGCCTGTTGATAGACGGTGGTCCAGCCGGCGCCTACCCGCAAGTCGCTGCACGCCTCCGGGAAGTCGCAACTCAGGGGTCCCTCGACCTGCTGGTGCTCACTCACATCGACGCAGACCACATCGAGGGAACGCTGCTATTGACCAATGACGCCGACCTCGACATCGGTATCGGGGAATGCTGGTTCAACGGCCCCGCACAGGTCGCACCCACGCTGGGCGGCAAGCAGGGAGAGATGCTGGCCGCGCTGATCGGCGCGCGAGGCATCCCATTCAACGCCGCGTTCGACAAGGCGGCGGTGTGCGCTCCGGATACCGGGCCACTTCCGGTGCGCCGCCTGCCGGGCGGCCTCACCCTCACGGTGCTCGGACCCGACCGGGAAGCGCTGGCGAAGCTTAGGCAGGCGTGGCTCCCGACAATGCGCGACGAAGGGCTCGCATTCACGTCGGAGGAACAGGCGCTCGATGCACTCCGGGCGAGGACCGGGCTCAACCCAGCCGTCACGTTCCTAGGTGAGACGAAACGCCCGGGCATTTCCGACCTGCTCCAGACACCGAGTCCGAAGGACACGAAGGCACCGAACCGGAGCAGCATCGTGCTCCTCGCGGAGTACGCCGGGCACACGATCCTGCTGCCCGGCGACGCCACCCCCGCGGCATTGACGACCGGCGTGCGCCGCCTCCTGGCTGAGCGTGGCGCGGAGCGCTTAGAGCTGACCGCGTTCAAACTCCCCCATCACGGAAGCACCCGTAACATCACGAACGAGCTGCTGGAGCTGCTCCCGGCCGACCACTACCTGTTCTCCAGCGACGGTGGGAAGTACGGCCACCCTGACGACGCCGGCGTCGCCAAGTGCCTGGCCTACGGCAAGCGCGGCTCGGCCCTGTTGTTCAACTACCGGAACCAGCGCACCCTGCGGTGGCAAGACCAGGATGCGCTCGGGCCGCGCGAGAACAGTGCGCTCTACCCAGCCGCGGGGGCCGAGGGCGTCAAACTGTCCATGGCCCCCCGTGAGCGAGTGGACTGACCATGGGGCCGCTATCGATCTCCCTGGTCGTCTCGCCGGACGGAACCGTCTCGGCGCGGTCCTGGCGGAAACGCACCGGGACGAGCAGCCAGCAACGGGTCGACCTCACCGGACTCGACGGCCGGGTGCTTCGACTGTTCGAGCGGTGGTTGATGGAGCCCCGGGTCTGGGACCGGGAAGACATTCGGATCTTCGGCCAGCTCCTACACCGTCAGCTGTTCCCGGGTGAGGTTTGGGCCTGGATCGAGAAGCAGATCCACGATCGCGGGGATAGTGTCGTCCGGCTCCAGTTGGCATTTCCCGCCGACGCGGCGTCCTCCCGGCTCGCCGCCTTGCCGTGGGAGTACTTGTGCACGCCCGACCGGGATGGCAACGAGGGGCGGTTCCTTGTTCTCACGCCCGGTCTATTGCTGTCCCGCTCGGTGCCGCCCGGGACGCCGCCACGCGCGATCATCGACATCGAGCAGGTGCGGATCCTCCCCGTCGTGGGCGATGCTCACAGCGACTGGCTCGGCCCGGTCGATTATCAAGAGGCGCTCGACTCGATCGCGGCGTCAGGCGCGCGAGCCGACTTCACCGTCCTCGACGCCGCGGTCGAGGTCACCAAGGACGAACTCGGCGAGAGAGTGGCTGCTCAGCACCCGCACGTAGTCCACTACATCGGTCATGGCCGATTCACCCCGGACACGGGTAGGGGCGCTCTTGCGCTGCGAGCCGAGGGTGGCGGCACCGCGTGGGTCGACGAGGACGGGCTCGCCGACAAACTCTGCACGGACCAGTGGGCACCGACCATCATCATTCTTCATGCCTGCGAAGGTGGCCGCAACGACTACGAATACCGACATGCGGGGCTGGCGCCAGCACTGGTCCGGCAGGGCGTCCAATGTGTAGTGGCGATGCAATACCCGGTCACGAACGAGACGGCCATCCAATTCAGCACGGCGCTGTACGACGCTCTGGCGGATCTTCAATACCTCGACGAGGCCGTGCACACCGCCCGGCGCAAGGTCTGGACTGCGACCGACGATGCCCGGTTGCTCGGCGTGCCGATGATCTATCAGCGAAATGCCGCACCGCTTCTCGGAGGACGGGCAAGGGAGCCGAGGGGCTGATGAAATCCTACGAATTCACCATCCTTATCGACGAGCGCCACGTGACCGGCCAGTACGGCGTCAGCGGAGAAGAATTCGTGCCGGCCGGCAGCGCCGAGCTGGTCCTGGATCCGCTCGCCCTCAAGACTGTGGGGCTCATGAATCGGTGGCTGAGTTTCTGGGACCTCATCGAGGGCTCCAAAATACGCCTGAAGGAGAATCTCCTACATCCTGACACGCTCGAGGTGCTCGGAACGCACCTGTGGGGGCTGATCCTCGCGAACAACGTTGGGCAGGAGCTTAGGGCGAAGATCCCCGGCGAGGGGCAGCAACCGTTGAGACTGTCGATCGAGTTCGCCGACCGAGCGGACGCGACTTTGAAGGGTCTCCCCTGGGAGTTTCTCTATGAGCCGCAAGGTGAGTGGTACCTCGCGGCCAAGACCGAGTTGCTGCTGACCCGCTTCGTGACGACGACCGATGAGCCGACGACCGTGGCGCAGGCAACTGAGAACGAAAAGCTGCGAGCCCTGCTGATCGCGGCTCTGCCCAACGCTGATCACTTTGCCATCCACCGCGAGGCGCTACGGAAGCTCAGGACTGCGCTGAACGACTTGCAGAACCTTAACGTCCCGGAGCCGATCGAGGCCTGGGATGCGGCGGCCATCCGCTCAGAGCTGAAGAAATTCCAATATCACATCGTCCACGTGGTCGGGATCTGTAGGGGGACACCCGGCAATCCGAAGATCTACCTCGGCGGTAGTGGTGACGGGTTCGAAGACCCAGGAACGTTCATCAATACACTCACAGCAAACGCGATGCGCCCCCGCCTGGTCATCCTGCAACTGTGTGACTTCGTCGACGGCGACGCCACCGAGAACTTCGAGCGGATGGCACCCGCTCTGATCAAAAGCCGCGTGCCCGCGGTGTTGGCCCTCCAGTACGCCGCGAGGGCCGACCAGGCCGAGAACATCGGCCTCGGCACGACGTTCTACAAGTCCCTCGTCGACGGTGAGCACATCGGTGCCGCCGTGCAGGCGAGTCGGAAACGTCTCCTCGACGCCCACCCCGACCGCCGGTTCGGCACCCCTGTGCTCTACCTAAAGGAGGACGTCGCTCTCCGTCGTCCCCTGACCCAGACCGCGATCGCCCACTCGACCGCGCAGTCCGGGCAATCCGAGGACGCGATCCTCAGGGGCCTGATCGGGGTAGTGCAAAGTGCCACGGGTCTCGACCGCTCGGAGCAAACCAGCATCCTCATGTGGGTCTCGACACTCGATCGTCACGCCGGATTCGAGGAGGTGACGATCGCCGTGAAGGCGAAGCTGCGGGACCACCTCGACGAGCCCTCCTTGGACACGTACGCCCAGATGCTCGTCAAACTCGGAGAGCTGCAGAAGGAGAGCTGACGATGTCCCACCCCGCACGACCTGATACTGAGGATCCCGACCAGGATGACCTGAACGTCGCCACCCGCAAAATCGTGGATCAGGCGATCGAGGAGCTCCGGGATGAGGCGAACCTTTCCACGGTGACCAAGGCGCTCACCCAGACCGTGTTGCGGGGGCTGAAGCGCCGAGGCGACTACGACGACATAGTCGGTGACCTCGACCGGATCAGATCCGACCTCGGTCGCACCAATGCAATTCTCAGTCGTTGTGCAGAAGCAGTCCGGCGGGAAGAAGAACGAGTGGCGCTCAAGAGCCCGGGCTCCACCGTCTGGTGGAAAATACGCAGGCGCGCTGTGATACGGGCGGTGAAGAAGGGCCGCCCCGATGAAGCACTGCGTCGGTGGACCACCGTTTGGGTCGAGGGACTGGCGATGGGCGACTGGGGCCATTGCCGGGAGGTGCTCTCACTTCCCGGACTCCCCTCGGACATCGAGCAGATCCGTAAGTGGATGCACGCGGTCACCGATGCGTTGGCGAACGGCCGGTACGCGGCGGCGCTCGACGCGCTCGACGGCCTGCTGGACCCAGGCATACCGACCGGGAACCAGCTCGAGATCGGCGCGGCGGTCCCGCTCGGCGTCCTGCGCGTGCGCATACTGTCCCGCGAGCTCTCCGACCGCGATGTGATCCGGGAGGCCGCCGAGGCTACCGTCGTCCGGGCAGGTGATAGCGCCTGGCAAGCACTGGCACTCGCGGCACTGGCCGAGACCCAACTCGCCGCCAACGACATCGACGCGACGCAACGGACCCTCGAGCGGGCCGGACAGATCGACGGGGCCGTCATCGATGTCCTCATCATCTCCGGGCTCCTCCGTGAGCAGGAGGGTCTGTGGTCGTCTGCCGATCAGTCTTACGACGACGCGGTCAGGATCGACAGGGCTGGCGCTGTCCAGCCGGTGCTGCTTCGCCCGGTGCCCGCCCGGCTCCTCGTGCGTGCGGCGGTGTCCCCCGGCTTACCCGTCACCGACGCAGTGGATCTGCTCGAGCAAGCGTCGGCGCAGGACACGTCCGACGGCGACAGTTGGAAGCGGGAGGTCCAGCTGGCCCTGGCCGAAAAGCTGGTGCAACTGGCACAGGACGACGACGGTTGCGGACGCGTCAGCGCGGCGCTGGACCACCGGCTCGCTGCAGCAAAGCTGTTCGTCGAGGCCGGTCAGAGATTTTCGTGGTCCGGGCTCACGGTCCGGGCTGTCGAGCTGTTCGACCGTGCTTGTCAGTTGGCCCCGGACGTGGCCGAGTTCCGCTGGGAACACTCCGAGGGGCTACGGCTCGACGCGTTACACGTCGACGGCACGGTGGACCTTCGCGCGCTGGAGACGGCCCGCGAGCAGGTCGAATACGGCCTTTCGTTGCGCCAGCCCCGCGACGGCGAAAGCTGGGTCCTGGTCACCCAGGCGCTGATCGAGGAAGAACTCCCTGACCCCCACCACGACCCAGACCTGCTCGTAGAACGGGCTCTGCTCAGAGCCCCGTCGTACGCGACGGGATACGGGTTCCTCGCCGGGATCCTGCGGCGACAGGGCTTCGTGCAGGAAGCAGTCGAGGCGTCCGGGGACGGTCGGAAGACCGCCGAAGCCTCCAACCCCATCCTGTTCGACGAGCATCTGAGCCTCATGCTCGACCTCGGTCGATACGACGAGGCGCTCAAGCTGGTCGAGTACCAGTCCCTCTGGCAGCCTGACCTCAAGGTCGCCTGGTACCGGGCGAAAGTGTCGTTGCACCAGCTACGCCCGGACGATGCCCTGGCCGCGTTGTCGGGCCAGGACCTGACGGACCCCATGCGCCTGCTTAGGGGCTTCTGCCTCTTCGCCGCAGGCGACGTCGAGGGTTCCCGCGACGAGTACCGGTCGCTGTGGAACGACACCCGGTCCGGTCCCACTGGAGACATCGCCGGGTGGGCTGCGTTCCAGGCCGGACTACTCGACGAGGCGATCGTGATTTACCGCGGCCTACGAGCACGGGCGCCGGCTAGGACGGCCTTCACCCGTGACCTCGGACTGATGAAGCTAGTACGGGGCGACGTCGCCGAGGGCGCCTCGCTGCTGAAGGAGGGGATCTCCGCCTGTCCCTTTCCCGCGGAGCTGAGACTCCTCGCCGCGGTCGAGTTCGACTTCGTCCGCCGCGCGACGGCCGACGAGCGTCATGGCGTCGAGGTCGCGGCCATTCTGGCGGACCTCGGTCCGATTATCAATCGACGCTGCGACGATTTGCTGGGCGCACGTCGCCGCGTCGGATCCGTACCGGCGCTGCTCAGCACGGCCCGCCTCGCGATGCACGCCGGCCGCCCGATGGACGCACTGGCCGTCTACGCGAACCTCATCGGACGTGATGACGTCCCGGAGGCCGTCGCGGCCGCTGCGGCTGCGGCCAGGTCGGCACGTGACCTGGCCGACCTGCTCTTCACCGCGGATCATCACGACAAGGCCCGGAGCCAGTGGTCTGCCGCGGAACATGCGATCGTCCGGATCTCCGCCGACGTCGACCCAGACCTCCTGTGGTCGCTGGTGTGCCGGAGGATGCTGGCGGACCTGGTCGACGGATCCCAGGACGACATCGCCGAGTGGCTCAACGAGGTCCAGCTCGACCCGGACCGGGAATCCGCGTTGACTGAGGCGGCAGGGGCGCTGGCGCACGACCCGACAACCTTGTGGTCGCTACGCGACGGCCTGCTCGAGCTCTACTGCCGTCCCGACGTCAGCGCGGACGGGCGTCGGCTCGCGCTCGCAGTCGTGGACCGGCTCCCGCTCACCAAGGTCTACAGTCTTGATGCCGCCGCTGCCGCGGACGCCCTGTTGTCGAGATTCCTTCTGGTCAACCCGCTGGAGCTGCGGTTCGGGACGGCCGTGGACGAGCTGTGCGACTCTCCTTGGCTGACGCAGGCGACCAAAGATCTGCAAACCCGCATCGAGGCGGAGATGGGGGTGCGGCTCCCGTGGGTGAAACCCGTGGCGGCTCCGCGCCTCGCGGATCGCCAGGTCGACGTCCGCGTGTACGGCAGCCGGGTGGGGAGCACCGTCCTCGCGGGGACAGGTGACAGCTGGGTCCCCCAGGTGATGAAGGTACTCGAAGACCGAGTGCGCGGCTATGTGTTCCGGTTCGTCGGCGTGGACGACGTCGCACTGTGGCTCGAAGGCTGGGGCCCCAGCACCGGCGACGCACCGACCTGGGACCCGACCGATCCGAGCGCCGACCGGCTGCGGCTGGCGCGGGTGCTGCGGATGCTGCTGCGTGAGCAGGTGTCAGTCGGAAACCGCGACGCCATCGTCGAGGCAGTGCGTTCGCCGGCGGGTTTGGAGAAGCGGGGCGAGTCCGCAACCCTGAACACCTTGCTCGACGCACGAAGGCGACTCGGGTCGTCGGCGCTCGGTATCGGGCCGGGCACGGCCTGGGTCTCGCTCCCGTCAGAACTGGAGGAGCGGGTGGCCGCGGGTCTCCCGCCAGACCGGCCAGTGTGGGAGCTGCCTCGCCTGGAGGCGGCACGACTAGTTGCGGACCTGCGAGCGTGGCTACGCGCTCAGCCGGCGAGTCCACGCACCATCATCGTCACCGACGCTCGGACGCGTCCATTCGTCTGGCGGCTGGTGGCGGCGGAGAGGCCCACCGTGCGCGTGCTGTCAGAGGACGAGCTCTCATTGGTAGGGCCGCCGTCGTGACCGACCAGGCCCGACGCTTGCTGGACGCCCTGCACAGTCGTGTCGTCGCGCGGTCGCCCGCGCCGGTCATCGACGAGCCGATGCGCGTTGAGATCTGCCTGTCCGGCTCCCCGCACTCTGCCGCCGCCGACGAACTGAAGGAGTCAATACAGGGACAACTAACCGCCCTTCTCGACGAGCTCGGCCTCGACCGGACACTCGCGATCACCACGGCGATAGCCGACTCGGAAACCACCGGGACCACGGTGTCGATCGACGGGCGTCCGGTTGCGAATCTCCGACCCGCCCATCTGCGGAGCGATGCTGCCGGTGCGCTGCTCGACGACGTCCTGTCACGGATCCTGCGACGACTCCCCTTGCTGGCAGGCCCGGCCGTGGGCGTAGGGAGCACGTCGGCCTACGTGATGACGCTCGGCTGCCGCGGGCCGAGCGGCACAACCGCCGACGCCTTCGACGTGGACGTCGCGGAGCGGCAGATCGATGATCGGTCCGGCGAGCACATCTTGCTAGAGGTCGCCACATCCACGATGCGCCGCGTCGAGGGGGCCGGCACGCGCGCCATGGTCGGACTCCGGGAGGCCGAGTCGCGCAAGTGGGGGGTGACCTATCCCGACGTAAGCGTCGTGCTGACGGACCACCGCCCCGGAACTGTGCGGCTGCGGCTGAACGACGTGACGCTTCCGGCGCGTCGACTCGGAGAGCATGCAATGTGGAACGACGTCGTGAAGTACGTCGGGGCGGTGCTCGCGGACAAACGTCACTGGTTCGTCCGGATGCGGAATGTGTCGCGCGCGATGGACGAAAGCTTGGTGCACACGTTTCCCGATCTCGTCGCAGTCGCCGACGCGAACTATTCCCGGGCCGAATTGACCGCCTGCATGCGAGAGCTGGTCCGGGGCGGTCAGCGGATGCGCGATATCGCACGAATACTGTGGCTTATGGTGGAGGCAGGGGGGTCGCCCGCGGGATCGGACATCCTGCGTATGTCCGAGTCTCCGCTGCTGCCTAAGGCCCGGCATCGACCACCCGCCGAGCGCGACCCGATCGTGCAGGCCATTCGGGTGCGCAAGCTCGGTACCGAGGAGGACTGGCGGCTCGGCAACTACCGCGCTCCCCGACACGCCGTACGCCTCGACATCAATATCGAGGAGAGACTGGTCGCCGAAGGTCAAACCGAGGACTTGGCGCACGCCGAGTGGGCGGCGGTGCGGGCGCTCGCCACCGCGCCCGAAGCCCGGCTCGTCGTCACGCGGACCTTGAAGGCGCTCGGCCCGGTCCGCGACGCCATCCAGGCGGTAGAGAACGTTCCGCATGTGGTTGCCTCGCACGCGCTGCCCCCAGACGCGGACCTCAGTGCTCTGCCGATACTCGCCGACCCCATAGGTCACATATGAACTGTGTATGCGGACAGTACTTCTGGAGGGCATTATGAGCAAGAACATAGTGATTTGCCTCGACGGCACGGGCAACGAGGTCAAGGCTAACGGCTCCACGAACGTTCTCAAGATCGTCGAGTTACTCGACCTGAAGGACCCGGCTAAGCAAGTCGTCTACTACGACCCAGGCGTAGGCACGTTCGCAGCGCCGAGCGCTTGGACCGCGGCGGCGCGGCGGGTCTCGCGGCTTGGCGGACTCGCGCTCGGTCATGGACTCCGGCAGAACCTCGGCGAGGCCTACACCTTCCTGATGAACAGCTGGCAGCCCAGCGACAAGGTCTTCGTGTTCGGATTCAGCCGGGGAGCGTACACCGCGCGGGCGTTGTGCGGAATGTTGTTCAGGGCGGGTCTGCTCCGGCCGGGTAGCGAGAACCTCGTCCCGTATGCGGTGCGCGTCTACGCCCGACGCGCCGGGAAGGATGCGGACCTGAGCGGGCCAGAGGGCTGGGACCGGATCGACAGGTTCGCCGAGGCGTTGTCGGTCCGCCCAAGAGCGGACTCCCTCGCCTTTCCCGTCGACTTCCTCGGCGTCTTCGACACCGTCAAGGCCACGCGCTTCCTCGGCCGGGATTTCCACTGGCCGTACACCGACAAGCTACCGAATGTCCGGGTGGTGAGGCACGCGGTGTCCATCGACGAAAAGCGCCGGCCCTACCGGGAGTCCCTTATTCCTGTCCAGTCGCCGGGTGCGGCGCCGCGGGTCACCGAAACCTGGTTCGCCGGTGTGCACTCCGACATCGGTGGCGGCTTCGACAAGGAGCCCGCACTCGGCAAGGTGACGATGCGTTGGATGCTCGAGGGTGCAATCGCCGAGGGACTGCTGGTCCGCGAGCGGCGCGTCCAGCGCCGCTACACCGTGGCCAATAGCGACGCATCAGGAGTCATCCACCAGATGGGCTGGGTGTGGGCGCTCGGGCGCTACCGGCGCCGCCCAGTTCCCGTAGGCGCCCGGGTGCACGCAAGCGTCAGGACCCGGATCAACAAGTTTCCCGACTACGCCCGGAAGATTCCCGACCAGGTCATCTGGGACGAGGAAGCCTGGCCGTCCAATTCCGGCAACTGAACTACCAGTATTTGTTGACACCCCGTTTTGCGAAGACCGGCAGTATGAGAACACCGGATCTACCAGCGGCGAATTTCGGACGACGATAGGAGGACGTGGAATGAGCGACGCTGCAGATGTATCCAGCGAGGCAACGGAAGCTGCGATTCAGCCGCAGGCGCGAAATCGGCCAAGCGTCGCACTGTCGGCGAGACGCCGACTACGTACGTTGCATTCGATCCGATGTCGACACGGTTGTCCGGGCAGTTTCTGACTGTCGACATCCCTTACGAGCACACGAGACCCGGCCCGGACGGTGAGCACGTGCAGGTCGTCGACTACGACGCGACCCGACGACAATGGTGCGAGCTCATCGATCTCGACTTGCTGGCGCGAGATGGGGGTTTCGTCCCACCGAAGGTGATCCACGAACACATCAGCAGGTGGTCTAAGCCGGCTTAGACTGGTGTTCAGCGATGAGCGCAGCGAACCACGTCGTCGGATCCAAGGCCAGTGTCGCTGGGCGTAGTAGGCGCCGAGTTCGTCCTCGGGGACCGCGTATACCTGGGCGCGTTGCGCGCCCCAGCCGCCGGCGATGTTGTTCGGGCCGGCGAACACCGCGTTCTTCGACGCGATGTAGACCACCAACTGCGTGAGAAAATTCGAGACATGCACATGGCATGTGCATGTACGTATGCTCGGGACATGGCCGTTGCAATTCAGATCAAGGACGTACCCGAAGAAGTGCGCGACGCCATCGCGGCACGCGCCGCGGCCCGAGGCCAGTCCACTCAGGTTTACCTTCGCGCACTTCTGGAGCGAGAGTTCCGCGCCGAGCGCAATAGGCATCTCCTCAACGGCTTGATCGCGCACCGCAGTCTCGACATGAGTACAGAGGACGTGGTCGCAGAAATCCGTGCCGGACGCGAGAGCGGCGAGTGATCGTCGTCGACGCAAACGTGATGGTCATTGCCCTGACCAGCACGGCCGCGGACGGTGACGCCGCGAGAGCGGCGATTCTCGCCGACGACGTCTGGACCGCTCCCGCACACATGCCGCTGGAATTGTTACGCACGCTGCGCAAGGCTGTGATTGGCCACCGCTTGAACCCGGATGATGCCGACGCGGCGTTTCGTGCGCTGACCTCGATGCAGATCGTCTACGTCGGCATGGATGTGTCCCTGATGGAGTCGGTTTGGGCGATGCGGCACAACGCCTCCCCTTACGACGCTGCCTATCTCGCGGTCGCCGCCATGCATGATGCGCCACTCGTCACCTTCGACGCCCGACTCGCCGCAGCGGCCGAACAGACGAAGCCCGGCATCCGGGTCATGCTGCTCTGACCCCGGTGGCGCCGCAGCAGCGCGGCCGATGGGATCGTCCTGGTCTCACTCGGCTCTCCTCGATGTGGCCGATTGTCTCCACCGCCCGCGACAGGTTCGCAGGGCTGTCGTCGTCGCGCGGTGGGCCGCCGACAGCCCATAAGGTCGCCGCATGATCGCCGCCACCGCACTCTGTGTGATCCTCGCCGCGCTCGCCGTGTTCCAGCTGGCGCTCGCCCTCGGCGCGCCGATCGGGCACTTCGCGTGGGGCGGCAGGCATCGAGTGCTCCCGACGAAACTGCGCGTCGGCAGTGCCGTCTCGATCCTCGTCTACGCGGTCATCGCCGTCCTCGCGCTCGACCGCTCCGGCGTCGTCGAGGTTCTCCCCGACGCGGTGTCCACGGTCGGCATGTGGATCGTGTTCGCATACTTCGTGATCGGCATCCCGCTGAACGTGATCTCCCGCAGCAAGCCCGAGCGATACACGATGACGCCGATAGTCACGATCCTGGCGGTGCTCAGCCTGCTGGTGTCGCTCGGGTAGGCGTCGCGCCGGGTTCGCTTCGCTCTGCGCCGGCGTCGTGCTCGACGATCAGCTTCAACAGGTCGAGGTCCAGCTCGTCCAGGTTGCTCGCCACACATCCCTCCCGAACACTGGCCTACCCGATGCGTCACATCCGAACCGAATGGTCCGATCGTGCCGACAGGATAGTGCCAATGGACCGACTCGAGTGGCAACTCTCGCCACCGACTGAGCGGAGTCAACCGTGATGCGCGATTCGACACCCCACCCTGCTGCGATCGCTCGACTCGGCAGCGGACATCTCCGCAACGGTCGCCGACGCCCTCGACGACCTCGGGTGCGGTTCGGTCATCTCGGCCACGGACCTGGCGCCGCTGCGGACGGGGCAACGTGTCTGCGGCCCGGCGGTTACGCTGCGCTACCGGCGCCTGACCCGCCCCGTCTCCGAGAACAAGTCCTTCGGGCTGGGTGCGCGGCTCGGCGATCGCGACCTGTTCGCGAGCACGAAGCCGGGTGACGTCGCAGACTGCCCAGCACCGGCGGACACTGCCGTGGTGGGCGCGATCTCGGCGCGGTGGGCCACGCGCTGGTCGGCGTCGCCGCGCTGCATCGTGTCGGGAGCCGTCCGCGACTCGGCGTCCATCCTCGACGCCGGACTGCCTGTGTGATCCCGCGGCCGGCCGACGTTCTCGACCGCTGACGCGCTGGGTCAGGGAGCCAGAACGGTGGCGACCGCGCGTGTCAGATCGTCGGTGGGGTCATCGGGAGTGAGTGCGGCGCGCCAGGCAACGTGGTTGTCGGGGCGGACCAGAATTGCGCCGGTATCGTCGATTTGGCGCAGGTCGCGCCATCGACCGGTGGGGTCGGCATAGTCGGTGCCCGCACCGATTTCGACGACCTTGATGCGGGTCGCGAACTTGTCCTCGACGGCGTTGGCGGCCGCTGTCCAAGACTCGCTCTGCGCACCGGTGATCAGAACGAAGCCGGCATCGGTCTCGGTCAGATCGTGGGTGGAGACCCGTCGGCCGCGGTGTTCGATCCAGGCGTGCGGAAGGCGGTGGCCGGGACGCGTGGTGGGGAAGTACACACTGCCCAGCGGGTCGCGCGGCGGTGCGTCGGTGCCATCGGGCACGAGTGCACCCTCCTGGTAGGCAAAGCCGATTTCGAGGTCGTGGGCCTGGAATTCGGTGCGCTGTGTGTTGGTGACCGCGAGTGCCCGGGCTCTGCGGGTTTCACCCATCGGGGTGTCGGAGAAGTAGTCGCGGAACACCTGGGTCCGCACGTCGAGGGGCTGATCGGCGGTCAGGCCGAGGCCGGCGTCGATGAGCATGTGGTTGAGGAAGGTGAACATCGCCCAGTCGACGTTGCGCATGCCGACCAGACGCCGCTCGGGCTCGTAGGTGTCGAGCAGGGCGGGGGACGCGGCGCCACGAAGGACGGCGGCGAGTTTCCAGATCAGGTTGTGGGCGTCCTGAATTGCGGTGTTCAGCCCGAGACCGGTCGTCGGGGGATGGCGGTGGGCGGCGTCCCCGGCGAGGAAGACGCGCCCGACCCGATACTTGTCCGCGAGTACACCTTCGAGGATCCAGTGACTGACCTTGTGGACCTCGGGTTCGAGGTCGGGAAGCTTGAGCAACTCGCGCAGCCGCGGAACGATGGCTTCCTCGTCGAAGCGAGCCGGGTCGTCGGGGCGAAACGTGAAGTGGATGACGAATTCTTCGGAGTGCTTGCCCCAGGTGGGACCCATCGCGGCGAGGGCGCCGCTGTGCCAGGAGCCGGCACCTTCGGGGTTGAGCAGCCAGGTGATCAGCACGTCGTCGTCCCAGTACTGGGACAGGTCCGCGGTGAAGTGGGTGCTGACCATGTCGAGGATTCCGCTCGGGCCCTCCATCACCACCCCGAGCGCGGGGCCCACGGACTTGCCGCCGTCGGCCGCGATCATGTACCGGGCGTGGACGGTGTAGGTCTGCTGGCTGTCGCGATCGAGGATGACGGCATCGACCCCGTCGTCGTTCTGGCTGAACGAGACCAGTTCACGGTGAAAGTGGATCGAACCGGGGGCGCGCTGTTCGGCGTGCCGGCGCAGCAGCGGCTCGAGCCGCACCTGCGGATAGTTGGTCGACAGGCACGGGCTGTCGTCGGCGTACTTGTTCTCGAGATCGCCGCCGCCGAAGGAGTCGAGGCTGAACAGGGTCCGCGCGTCGAGTTCACCGTCCCCGCCGAGGGAAGTCACCCAGCGGGTCCTGCCCATGTGCTTCGGCGGTGTCCCTACCTCGTAGACCGATTCGGCGACACCGCACTCGCGCAGAACCTCCATGGTGCGCTGATTGAGATAGTGCGCCTTCGGCAACGGTGAAGTGCCGGCGTGCCGCTCGACGAGATGGTGGTCGATGCCGTACTCGGAGAGCAAAATGGACGCGGTCAGACCGCATCCCCCGCCGCCGACGACGAGTACGGGAACGGTGATGTCAGACATGGATGCTCCTGGGTGTGTGTGGGACAGCGTTGAGGGGGTGTGGGCGCCGGCTGGCGACGAACGAGTGGCGCATCTCGCCGATACCTTCCGCGTGGGTGACGAGTTCGTCGCCGGCGCGGATGAGGCGTTTCGGATCGCGGGTGAATCCGATTCCCGCGGGTGTCCCGGTGAAGATCAGGTCTCCGGGCCGCAGCGGCAGGATCGACGAGAGCCAGGAGACGAGAGCCGGTATCGGGAAGATCAGGTGACGGGTCCGCGACCTCTGCATCAATTCGCCGGAGAGGACGGTGCCCACCTCGATGTCGGCGGGGTCGTCGAACTCGTCGGGTGTCACCACCGCGGGGCCGATCGGTGCGAACCCCGCGAAGGACTTACCAAGGTTGAATTGCTGTGGGGCCGGCCCGGACAACTGCAGTTCCCGTTCGGAAAGGTCTTGGCCGACGGTGAGTCCCGCGACGTACTTCCAGCCGTCGGAGGCGGCAACATTGCGTGCATCGCGGCCGATGACGGCGACGAGTTCGACCTCGAAGTCCACCGAACCTCCGGGGTGCTCGATGGCGTCGTACGGCCCGGCGATCGCCGCCGGGAACTTCGTGAACACGAACGGCGCGTCGGGGAGTTCGAGGCCCGATTCGGCCACGTGGTCGGCATAGTTGACGCCGACGGCGAAGATCTGCCCGGGCCGAGGCACCGGCGCCTGCAATTGGGATTCGATCAGCGGTTCGGTGTCGCCGAAGGACGCCGAACCGGCCCACTCGAGGAACTCACCCCATCGATCGAAGATGGCTTGGGGATCGGCGGAAAACCGCTGTCGGCTCGACTGTTCGACGTCGATGACCCCGTTTCCGGTCACGATTTTGAGCCGACCGGACTGATTCACGACCCGCACGGGTCCTCCTTTGCGATTTCGAGCGAAGTCAGCTGGTCAGGGCGGCCATCGGGTCGGGCAGGTCCGGGCTTGTCTCCAACGCCCAGGTGTGGGTGGTGATCTGGGAGACCGCCGCTCCCTGCGAGAGGGCTTCCCGCATCCGCTCGGGAACGAACGAGACACCGACCGGATTGTTGCCGTACTCCGTGCCGTGCATGTACGTCGTCGCCTCCTCGGGACTGGCGAAGTTGTCGATCTGCAGTTCGACGAAGTTGCCGTCCGGGTCCTGGTAGTACAGCGACGTGGTGACCCCGTGCTGGATCGGCACCTTGGGCACGATGCCCTTGCTCTGGAGCTGGTCGTAGCGGTCGAGGAGCGCCTCCAGCGTGTCGAACGTGTAAGCCGTGTGATGCATGCCGGCAGCCCGCGGATTGCGGGGCTCGAGCTGCACCGGCGCCCCCAGGAGGGCGATGCGATGGTGCTCGTCGTCGAAGGTGAGGAAGCACAGGCCGTGCCCTTCGTAGACGACGTGGGCGTCGAGCACGGTGCAGTACCAGTCGCGCATCTCCGCGAGGCGGCTGGTCTGTAGGACGACATGCGCGAACTTCGGTATGGCGGCCATCGGTGACCCTTTCGTTGGCGGTGCAGGACCGGGATGCGTGCCTTGACCTGCATGATCGGGTGTGTCGTGTGCCACAATTTCATCCGATCGGGGCGGCGTCCGCCACTGTCCAGGACACAGGCCGAGGTCGCAAAACTGGCCCCGAGGCCAAACCGCCACCACCGGAACTGCGGGGTCGGTGGCCCCCGGCGCCGTTGTCCGGGCGAGAATGGACAGCGAGTGGTTCGGGTGGCCGGACGATTCGTCGCCGCGCCGGTCGGTGGGACCGATGCGGTGACGCTCCGAGACGGGGCTGTCGCGACGGAGGAACAACGGTGCACTGGACCCAGCAGCTCGCCGGTACACGATCACACGAGACCGAACTGAAATGGCTCGGCCTCGACGCCGAGCGGGTTCGAGCCGACATCGGAGACGGTGCCGTGGCGTGGGCTGTCGAGGTCGGTGAGCGCATCACCGAGCGGATCGCGCGCGTGATGCCCCCGCTCGGCGAGAGTGAGCCGTTGTTCCGCGGGATCCGCCGCGCCACGACCGCAACCACGATGCGCGCGCTGGCCTTGATCGCCGGCCTGGACGAGCCGCACACCTCCCTGGCGGGCGTCGACCTCGTGGAGATCTCCCGCGACTTCGCCCGTCGCGGACTCGAACTCAACGACCTGCTGCGCGCCATTCGAGTCGGGTATGCGGTCCTCGCCGCCGCACACCTCGACGCCGCCACCGAGCTGGTGCCGCAGTCCGAATGCATCACCGAGCTGCGCAGGATCTCGGTCCTGTTGTTCGAGGTGTTGGACGACTTCACCGGTGTCGCGGCAGAGGCCTTCGTCGAGGAGCAAAATGCTTGGGCTGCAAGCGTGTCGGCAGCCCGACTCGACGTGGTGAAGAACATCATCGACGCAGTCCCGATCGACCTCGCGCACGCCGAGCCGATACTCGACTACCCGTTGCGCGGCCAGCACCTCGCGCTCATCGCCTGGATCGACTCGTCCCAGGGCCTGCCGCGGAAGGATCTTCGCGACGTCGTCGAACCCGTCCTGCGGTGCTGGGGAACCCCCATCGCGACCCTCGTGGTCCCGGTCGGGTCGCACACGATGTGGGCCTGGGGTGCAATAGGCGTAAGTCTGCGACGCGGACTGCACAGCGCTCTGCCCCGATTCGACGGAATCAACATCGTCGCCGGCCACCCCGGCGACGGTCTCGACGGCTTCCGCACCAGCCACCTCGAGGCGGCGTCGGTCGAACAACTCGTGCGCCTACGCGCGACGTCGGCGTGCGGAAGCACCGCACACGAGGACGTGGACCTCGAGGTGCTGCTGCTCGCAGACCCGGCAGCGGCCCGCCGCTACGCGGTCCGTCACCTCGGGCCCTTGGCCGACGACGATCCGCGGATGACCGAACTGCGGGTCACTCTCCGCAACTACCTCGATCTGGACCGCAGCCTCGCCAAAGTCGCCGTGCGCGAACATATCGCGCGAAACACCGTCACATATCGCGTCCAGCAGGCGTTGACGCTCTGCGCACACCCACCGGGGGCCCCCACCACTGCCCTCAGCAGCGCACTGCGAATCCTGGACTGGCTCGACGGTCCCGCCTCACATTGAGCTGCTCGAGTAGGACATACGTGGCGAGCCAGCCGAGGCATGTCATACGGTCTAGACTCGGTGTATGACAATGCTCAGCTTCCGCGCTGACGATGACGACGTGAAGTCGGCGGATGAGTGGGCGCGGCGGCTTCACATCGACCGGTCCCAACTGCTCCGCGATGCACTGCGCCGGTACTTGGCTGTGCTCGCCGCGGACCAGGATGCGCAAGCGTACGCCGAGCACCCGCTGACGGACGACGAGCAGGCCCTCGCTGAGATCGCCGATTGGGGGCCGGCGGAGGACTGGGCCGACTGGGCCGATGCGGCGCGGTGAACTGTGGTTCGCCGCCACTCCTGGCGGTGACCGGCCGGTACTCGTTCTCACCAGAGATCCAGTCGCAGACCGGATCGGGACGATCGTGGTGGCGGCACTGACTCGCACCCGCCGTGGCCTGGTGTCCGAGCTGGAACTGACTGCCGCCGAGGATCATGTGCCAAGCGACTGCGTCGTCAACTTCGACAACATTCACGCCCTCCCGCGCAGCGCATTCCGACGCCGCATCACCCGACTGTCTCCGACCCGCCTGCACGAAGCCTGCCGCACACTCTGTACAAGCACCGGATGCTGAGAGCCGACCGCTGATGAATGCCCGAGTAGCTCGCGCAGCAGGAACGCCACGAGACGTCGCTAGCGGTCGGCACCCGAAAGCGGGGCGCCCACCGTGAACTTCGCACCGAACGGATCGGTGACAGTCGCGGTCCGCCCATACGCCATGTCCGTCGCGTCGTCCGCGGCGCCGCCGTTGGCTCTGGCCGCGGCAACGGCCGCGTCGGCGTCGGTGACCTCGAACAGCGTGCCCCAGGCCGACGAGGGCGTGGTCGGGTCGCCGATGATGCCACCGATTTCGTGCCCGTCCGGCCGGCGCAGAAAGGTGAAGTCCATGCCGGGCAACTCGTCGTTGCCGTCCAAGGTGAAGTCGAAGACCGCCGCGTAGAAATCCCGCGCCGGGCCGGGGTTCGGTGTTACCAAGTCGTTGCGCAGGAGCGTGTTCGGTTCGTTCACCAACTCGCACCCGACCTGTGCCCGCCCCTGCCACAGCCCGAACTGTGCGCCCGAGGGATCTCGCACGATGGCCATCCGGCCATCGTCCATCACGTCCATCGGCGCCATCAGCACGGTGCCGCCCGCGGCTTCGGACCGAGCGACGGTGTCATCGAGGTCGTCGGTGGCCAAGTAGACGTTCCACCAGAACTCGGTTGCGTTCTCGTCGGGGTTGGGCATCAGCGCGGCGACCTTCTTGCCGCGCAGCAGACATATCGTGTACCTCCCGTACTCCTCGGGACCGACGTCGAACTCCCATCCGAAAATCGACCCGTAGAACGACATCGCTCGATCGAGATCGGGGATGCCCAGGTCGATCCAGGTGGGGGTGCCGAGAGGTTGATTCGTTGTGACGTTGCTCATCGCTACTCCTCCGCTGCGGCTACGACTTGACGCTAGCCTGCTGCTCCGACAAGCTCACGCCCTCGCTCCTTGTGCCACGGTCGAGAACTCCGACCGCGATAGGACAGGGTAATCGTCATGACATCGGTTACCTGCCGCATCACGACCTGCCTCGACGGCTGTCCGCACACCGCGCGGCCGGGTCATGGCGGCGAGGCTCGAGAACAGCAGCGCGATGCCGATCCAACCCAGCGTCGGCACACGCTCATGGAGAACGGCCGTCGCGATGAGTGCCGCGGCGGCGGGCACGACCAGCGACAGGGTGGTGGCTGTCGTCGCCGACACCGTCCGCAGTCCGGTCCCGAACAGCAGGTAGCCGAGGAACATCGGGACCACCGCGAGGTAGGCGACGACGCCTCCGAGGTGACGCCCCGCCGGCATCGCGCTGGTGCTGGCGGGCAGCGACGTCGAGCTCACCCAATGACGCAGCTTGGTTGACGTCGTCGTGCTAGACACTCCTCGTGACCACTGCGGACGCCATCGCCCGTCGGCGTGCGATCGCGGGCCGGGCGGCACAGGCCTACGCCGCCAACCCCGACGTCGCCGGTGTGCTCCTCGCCGGCTCGGTCGCTCGCGGTCTGGCTGACGACCTCTCCGATATCGAGCTCGACGTCTACTGGCGGCGACCTCCGACGGACGACGAACGGGTCGCCGCGGTGGAAGGCGCCGGCTGGAGCGCGTGTATGCCGATGAGGACGAGCACGAGTGGGCAGACGGCTACCTGATCGACGGTGTCAAGGTCGACACCGGCGGGTTCCTGACGTCGACCATCGACGACTACCTCGACGCGGCGCTCGACCGCGCCGACATGGAGCCGGAGCTGCAGGTCCGGATCACCGCACTGTTGCACGGGCAGCCACTGCACGGTGCGGAGCTGATCGACGCCTGGCGGGACCGCTGCTCGGCGTACCCGAACTCACTCGCTCACGCGATGGTGGCGAACGGCCTCGACCTCCGCCCCCGGGGGCGGCTGGAGATGCTGGTGGCCCGTGGCGACGTGCTCCTGCTGCACCGTGACCTCGTCGATGACGTGCAGGGGGTCCTGGACGCGCTGTTCGGGCTGAACCACGTCTTCGTGCCACACCCGTTCCACAAGTGGCTGGAGTGGGAGGCGACGCTGCTCCCGGTCAAGCCAGCCGAGCTGGTTCCACGTATCCGGCGGCTCCTGGTCGCGCCGCCCCGAGAGGCGGTCCAAGAGGTCTGCGCTCTCGTCGAGGAAACCTTCGACCAGGTCGTGCTGCACCTGCCGGAGTTCGCGGTCGAGCCGTTGCGTACGGCGTTCGAGTTCCGCCGGGCGACCTGACGTGGGTCAGCGGAGCTCGCGCATGACGTCGGCGCTCATCGGCCCAGCGCTGCGGTCGTAGGACGTCGCCACGATCTCGCAGTGCCGACCGGAGCACGTCGGGTGCAGCGTGGCCGGCAGCGGCTGGCCGAGCTGCTCGGTCGATGCTGCGCGCTCACCCTCGATGCGCGCGGACTGCCGATGGACTACACGGCATCCGCCGACTGCCACTGCACCGACGGCTGACCGGGGGCGCCGGGCGCCCGGTCGGCCCGACGATCATGCGCAGCAGGCAGAGCTGCTCTGGCTCTCGCACGCCACCGCGCACTCGGAGGTGGTCTTGCCTTCGGGGTTGGCGGGGTTTTCGTCGGTCACCGCGTAGAACTCCCACCAGCCGTTCGGCACGTCGGGGGCGGTGACGAACACCTTGTCCTGCACGGCGTGGCAGCACAGATCCTGTTCGGCAACCCTGGCGGACAGGCCGGCTGCCCGGAACCGGTCCAGTCGGTCGAGCACCTCGTCGGTGGTCTGTGCCTCGACCCCGAGATGGTTGAGACGCTCACCGGCGCCTGGGTTTTCGATCAGGACGAGCTTCAGCGGCGGGTCTGCGACGACGAAGTTCGCGTAACCGGCGCGCTGCTTGTGCGGCGAAACACCGAACAGCGCGGTGTAGAACTCGGTGGCCGCGGCGACGTCGTCGACGTTGAGCGCGAGCTGAATCCGGGTGGTGGTCATAGTGGTCTCCCGTGGGTCGGGACACCGCCCGGTTGCGGTGTCCCTCCTACAGACGAGCGACGACGCGAACGGACGCACCATTCTGCTTCGAGGACATTCGGGTGCGTCCATCCGGGCGAACGCCCGTCAGCACAGATGTCAGCAACCTGTCTACGGAGGTGACACCATGACCGGACAACTCGACACCGTGCCCGAGGATTGGAACCGGGCAATGCGATCGTCGCGCATCCCGACGATCTCGAGTACGGCGCGGCAAGCGCGATCGCCCGCTGGATCCGCCGGTTCCGGCCCGAGGTGCTGCTCACCGCGACCTATGAGCTCACGTACGGGATGGCGGCCGGACAGCGGATCGTGAACCAGGCCGATCACCGCGCCGTGGGCGTCGCCGTGCTCGACGCGGCCCGCGATGCCGGGAACCGCTGGATCTTCCCCGATCTGCTCGACGAGGGCTTCGAACCCTGGGCCGGCGTCCACCACGTTTATCTGATGGGGTCGAACCAGCCCACACACGGCGTCGACGTCACCGACAGCCTCGACGCCGGGATCGCCTCGCTGCGCGCCCACGAGGCCTACCTGCGTGGGCTCGGCCGGGACTTCGATCCCGAGCAGTTCCTGCGCGCGTTCACCGCAGCGGCAGGAGCGAGCATCGGCGTGCGGCATGCCGTGGCGTTGGCGCAGGTTCAGTTGCAAGGCGTGTGATGGCCGCGCTGCGCCGGGCGTGGTCCCGAGCGGGGGCGAAGACGTTGGAGACGAACCTGAACGGCATCTTCACCATCATCCCGGCAAACTGGACCGCGTCCGGACAGGTCAGCCGGTCACCGATGAGTCCGAACAGCGCGCTCATCGCCGCCCGCCAACACGACCAGGACGAGGATGCCGGCCAGGGCCGCGACAACCGCGCCTCGCCGCGATCGCGCTCGGCTTCCAACCGAGCCAGTTCCCCTCGCACATCCGTAGTTTCGTCGGATGGATCGGGTGCTTGTCGATCGGTTCGCTGCTGTGTTTGAACCAGCCGATCAGGTCTGGATAGATGCGGGAGAACGTGTCGCGGGTGTTCACGTTGTTGGGTTGCGAGATCGAGTTCGTGCCATGTGGGATGCGGTGTAGCTGCCGGGTGAGAGTCCGCCGATGTTGGCCAGGTGGCGGTGGTGGTGGTGCTGGCGCCGAGGGTGGCCGACATCGACCAGCTAAACATGGACGGGGTCGCCGAATACGCCAAGGCCGGAACGCGATAGGAGCGTTTCCTACGATGCCGCGCGCACACCGGGGTCGCGCGTGGCTAACCCGTTAGTCGGGCCCGGCGTGGAATGTCGCAACCTCTCCCACGCCGGGCCCGACGCCCGGACCAGCCAGGCGCCATCTCTAGCGAAGGCGTTGCACCCAACGTCCCAATGCCGCAGCGGCATCGGGGTAGTCGACCTCGCCCGAGGCGATAGCGACGACGAGATCGTATGCGCCATCATCCGGTGCCTCCAGGTCGTAGCCGTTCAACCCGTAGAAGACGTACGTGGCGAGCCACCCAAGCCGCTTGTTGCCATCGACCAGTGGGTGGTTTCTGACGATCGATTCCAGAAGCACCGCGGCCTTCTCGGGTATCGACGGGTACGCGTTGTCGCCGAAAACCGTTGCTGCCGGGCGATGAGCCGCCGAGTCGAGCAGTCCCACATCCCGAACCGCCAGACAATCCAGGTCGTCGGCCAGTGCCAGCAGGTCCTCGAGCGAAAGGTGCGTGACGCTCACCGAGCGAGACGATCGAGCAGATCCGCATACCGTGAACGACCCTGCGCGGACAGTTGGCGAACCCGCGCGTCCTGCGTCCGGCGAGCCGCCGCGTCCACGATCGCCCGGGCTGCGGCCTCCTGCTTGCTTATACCATCCGCCTCGGCGAGCAGAGTCAGTGCGCGGTCCTGCTCCTCGGTGAGCCGCAGAGTCATAGCCATGCCAGATGGTACCACTGTGGTATCGCCTGTGCGGGTGGCGGTGCGGTGGCCCGGACAGAGGCAGATCCGGGTGCCGGTCTCGGGTCGAGCCGAGCGCGATACCCGGGATCAGCCGGCGGTGACTGGGTGGGGAGTGGCGGTGCTGGTGGCGATGTGATGGCCGATCCGGGTGAGCAGGCGGCCGGTGAGGTCGGGGTCGGTGGCGGTGTCGCGGTCGGTGTAGTCGCCGAGGCTGAAGACGCGGTCGAACCCTGCGGATGACCACTGCGCGGCGGGCAGGGCGTTGCGGCCGGCGACGGCGACGACGGGGGTGGGGTGTGCGCGGCGGGCGAGGACGGTGAGAAGTTTGCCGTGTTCGGTCTGGTCGTCGATGCGTCCCTCGCCGGTGACGACGAGGTCGCAGCCGGCGAGGTGGTGGTCGAAGTCGAGCAGATCGAGGAAGTATTCCGCGCCGGAGACCAGCCGGGCGCCGAGCACCAGTGCGGCGAAGCCGATTCCGCCGGCGCTGCCCGCGCCGGGGGTGTCGGCGAGGGCGCGGGCGTGCGGAACGCCGTTGCGGGTGAAGGCGTCAACGAGATTGTTCAGGCCCGCATCCAGCGCACGCACCGTGGTGTGGTCGGCACCCTTCTGCGGGCCGTAGACCGCCGCGGCGCCGGTGGGCCCGGTCAGCGGGTTGGTGACGTCGCTGGCGACGACGATCTCGATCCCGGCCAGGGACCGGGCGGTGGTGGTGTCGACGCTCGCGACCCGGGCCAGGGAGCGTCCGCTGGCGGGCAGCGGGTTTCCGGTGTGGTCGCGGAAGGTGTAGCCGAGCCCGGCCAGCAGCCCCATCCCGGCGTCGGTGCTGGCGCTGCCGCCCAGGGCGATCACCAGCCGGCGGGGCCGGGCGGTGATCGCGTGGGCGACGGCGTGTCCGAGGCCGAGGCTGCCGGCATCCAGGGCCGCCAGGCGGCCCTGCGGCAGGGTGCTCAGCCCGCACGTGTTGGCGACCTCGACGACGACCGTGTCGGCGTCGACGGCGATGCGGGCCCGGTGCGGGTCGCCCAGCGCCGCGGCCACGGTGACCGGGTGCGGGGCGAATCCCGCCGCCACCGCCGCCTCGACACTGCCGTCACCACCGTCGGCGAGCGGCAGGGTGGTGGTGTCCACGCCGGCTGCGCGCATGCCGTCGGCGAGGCGGTCCGCGACCGCGGCGGCGCTCAGGCTGCCTTTGAACTTGTCCGGGGCGATGAGGGCGCGCATGGCGGTGGAGTTCCTCTGCGTGTCGAAAGTGGCTGGGCGGGTTGCGGGGTGGCTGCGCGGGAGCGGGGTGGTCCGCTCACACTTTTGCCGAGACGGGCGTCATCGACCGGCGGCGTCGGTGAGCGCGGCGTCGTGTCGGTGCGTGCGCGGGTCATCGTGGGGGAGTTCGTGTTCGAGGATCTCCATGTCGAAGTCGTTTTCGACCTCACCCTCGACCGGGGGCAGTACTTCGCCGGCGAACACGCGGCGGGCGCGGTCGACGTCGAGCTCGTGGTTCCATTTGGCGACGAACAGGGTGGCCACGGCGTTGCCGATGAAGTTGACCAGGGCGCGGCATTCGGACATGAACTTGTCGATGCCGAAGATGAGCATGATACCGGCGGCGGGGATGGTGCCCAGGGTGCTCAGGGTCGCGGTCAGCGCGATGAACCCGCCGCCGGCCACCCCCGCGGCACCCTTCGAGGTCAGCAGCATCACGGCGAGCAGGCCGAGCTGCTGGGGGATCGTCAGGTCGGTGTTGGTGGCCTGCGCGATGTAGAGCGCGGCCAGGGACAGGTAGATCGCGGCCCCGTCGAGGTTGAAGCTGTAGCCGGTCGGCACCACCAGCCCGACGGTGGTCTTCTTGACCCCGGCGTACTCGAGCTTGCGCATCAACCCGGGCAGGGCCGGTTCGGCGGTGGAGGTGCCCAGGATCAGCAGCAGCTCTTCCTTGAAGAAGCCGAGCATGCGGAAGATGTTGAGCCGCAGGTAGATCATCACCGAGCCGAGGACCACGAACACGAAGAACGCGGAGGTGACATAGAAGAGCAGGATCAGGCTGCCGAGGCTGGTCAGGGTCGAGACACCGTACTTGCCGATGGCGAAGGCCATCGCGCCGAACGCGCCGAGGGGGGCGAGTTTCATGATGAAGCTCAGCACCTTGAAGACCACCGCCGTGAGGCGTTCGACCGCGTCGCGGATCGGTGCGGCGATCTGGCCGACCGCGTTGATGGCGACACCGAAGATGACGGCGAGGAAGATGACCTGCAGGATGTCGCCCTCGACGAACGGGCCGAACACGCTGTCCGGGACCAGGTGGGTGATGAACTCCCACCACTGCTTCTCCGCACCGGTCTTGATCAGAGTCTCGGCGGAGTCGGTCGTCTCGAGCGCGGACGCGTCGGCGTTCACCCCATCCCCGAGGCGGAAGATGTTGATCGCCACCAGCCCGGTGAGCAGGGCGAGGATCGTGCCGACCTGGAAGTAGGTCAGCGCCTTGACTCCGGTCAGCCCGACCTTCCTCAGGTCCGAGACACTCGCGATGCCCCCGACGATGGTCAAGAACACGATCGGGCAGATCAGCATCTTCATCGCGGTGATGAAGGTGGTACCGATCGGCTCCATCGCCTCACCGGTGTCGGGCCACAGCCAACCGACCAGGATGCCGAGCACGATCGCGATCAGGACCCAGAAATACAGTTGCCGGTACCACGGCTTTTTCACCGTCGCCGGATGATAACTCGCTGCGCCGTTGGGGGTTTTCATGACATTCACCTCGGGTGAGAGTGGTCGGGTGCGAAGAATGGATGGCCGACAGTGACCGACCAATCGAGAGCTGGGGCCCGACCCGGCAGATCCTGCCGAGCCGGCCCAGGGCGAGCCCGGAGAACGGCGATCAGGCCGGGGTGAGCGCGGTCTGCAACGCGGCCACGATCGCCTCGGTGACCTGGTCGGTGTTCGACGTGCCGCCGATGTCGCGAGTCAGCGCTCCGCCGGCGGTCGCGGCTTCGATCGCTGCCTCGACCCGGCGGGCCTCCTCGTGCAGGCCGAAGTGGTCCAGCATCAGTGCGGCGCTGGCGATCGCACCGATCGGGTTGCTGATGCCCTTGCCGGCGATGTCGGGGGCCGACCCGTGCACCGGCTCGAACATGCTCGGGAAGCGCCGCTCGGGGTTGAGGTTCGCACTCGCCGCGACACCGAGGCTGCCGGCCAGCGCGGACCCGAGGTCGGAGAGAATGTCGGCGTTGAGGTTGGAGGCGACGACGACCGACAGGTCCTCCGGGTGCAGGATGAACTTCGCGCTCATCGCGTCGACGAGGACGCTCTCGGTCGCGACGTCGGGGTAGTCGGCGGCGACTCGGGTGAACACCTCGTCCCACAGCACCATGCCGTACTGCTGGGCGTTGGACTTGGTGACGCTGGAGACCTTCTTCACCGTCCGGGTGCGGGCCAGGTCGAACGCGAAGCGCATGATCCGCTCGCAGCCCTTGTCGGTGAACAGGGCGGTCTGCAGAGCGACCTCGTTGCCCGGGCCGCGGCCACTGAGGTTGCGGCCACCGAATCCGGCGTACTCGCCCTCGCTGTTCTCCCGCACCACGATCCAGTCCAGCTCGGTGTCGTCGGCCTTACGCAGCGGCGAGGTCACACCCGGCAGGAACTTCACCGGGCGGATGTTGGCCCACTGGTCGAAGTTCTGGGTGATGTTCAGCCGCAAACCCCACAGGCTGACGTGGTCGGGCACGTTCTCCCAGCCGACCGCGCCGAAGTAGATCGCGTCGAAGGCCCGCAGCGTGTCGAGCCCGTCGGCGGGCATCATCAGCCCGGTCCGGTCGTAGTAGTCGCTGCCCCAGTCGAACTCTTCCCAGTCGAAGGCGAACCTGCCCGCGGACTGCGCGGCCAGCGTGTCGAGCACACGACGACCCGCCGCCACGACCTCCTTGCCCACACCGTCGGCCGGGATCGAAGCGATGGTGAATGTCTGCGCTGCCATGGTTGCTGCCTTTCGGGGATGTCGTACACGTCACAATCTGTGTGATTCCATTACCCCCTCACACCCTGGGTGCCGTCCAAGACCGGAATTCGATTCGCTATATAGGTACCGCCTATTCGTGCAAGAATGCGCAGGTAGAACGCCCAGGAGACGACCGTCGAGAAAGGGCGGGCCCATGGATGCGCGACAACTCAGGTACTTTCTCGCCGTCGTCGACGAGGGCGGCATCAGCCGCGCCGCCGACACACTGTTGATCGCGCAGCCCTCGCTGTCGCAGGCGATCGCCACGCTCGAACGCGAACTCGGCGTCCCGCTGTTTCACCGCATCGGGCGGCGCCTGGTCCTCAGCGACGCCGGCCAGACGCTAATCGGGCCGGCCCGGGTCGTGCTGCGCGACCTCGACAACGCCGCCGCGTCCGTGCACGCCCTCAAGCAGCTGCGCAGCGGCAGAGTCGACCTGATCACCATGCCGTCGCCGGGCATCGAGCCCCTCACCACCATCCTGTCCGGATTCGCGCGTGCCTATCCCGCCGTCACCGTCAACGCCGCGGCGGCCTTCACTCCCGACGAGGTCCTTCGCGCCGTGCGATCCGGCGCCAGCGAAATCGGCATCCTCGGCGCCCCGACCCCGATCCAGGCCCCCGACCTCGACACCGTGGAACTCGAAAGCCAGCCTCTGATCCTCATCTGCGGCCCCACCGACCACCCGCTCCCCCCGGTCGTCGAACCCGCCGACTTCGAAGGACTACGCCTGATCGTGTCCCACCGCGGATCACTCATGCGCACCCTCGTCGACGACGTCCTCGCCAGCGGCGTCCCCGCCACCATCGCCGCCGAAGTCGCCCACCGCACGTCGATCATGCCCATGGTCCTCGGCGGCATCGGACACGCCGTCATGCCCTCGGCCTGGGCCCCCACCGCCCGCCAGGCTGGCGCCACCATCCACCGCATCGTCCCCGCATGCTACCTTCACGTCACCGCCGTCAGCCGACACGACGACCTCACCCCACCCGCACGCACATTCATGCGCGAAACGCGCCGCTACGCAACACAATCAACCCAATCAGCCACACCCTGAGCCGGCAGCCACGCGGGTGGTCACAGCGCGCGTCGCAGGACGGCGAAAATGGTTGCGGCGACGTCGTTCGCCTGCGTTTCGGGTAGTTGAGCGTAGCCACACACGAGACCTCGTGGCGCGGCCGGTGTGCGCCGGTACGCGGCCAGGCTGGGCGCGACGAGGCCCTCGTCGCGCAGGTCGCGGGCGACTGCCTCGTCGTCGATGTGGTCGGGCAGCTCGAGGACGACGTGCAGTCCCGCCTCGACGCCCACGACCCGCGCGCCCGGGGTGCGCAGATCCGCCAGTTCGCCGTGGAGCGCCTCGACGAACGCGGCCCTGCGTGCCCGGTACGTGCGGGCCGTCCGGGCGAGGTGGCGTGACATCGCCCCCGACTCGAGGAAGTGCGCCAGTGCGGCGGCGCTCACCGCTGCGGCGTTCTCGTTGGTGGCTCGCAGCGTAGCGTCGAGACCGGCCCGAAGGGCGGGCGGGGCGAGCAGCCACGCCAATCGAAGGGACGGCGTGAGGACCTTCGACGCGGTGCCGATGTGCAGAACATGGTCGCGACCGCCGTGCAGGGCGCGCAGCGGTGGCAGCGACGTCACGTCGTAGCGGAACTCGCTGTCGTAATCGTCCTCGATGATCAATCCACCAGTGTCGTGTGCCCAGGCCAGCAGCTGGGCGCGCCGCGCGACCGGCATACGCGCGCCGAGCGGGTATTGATGGGCGGGAGTGCAATACACCGCTGCATCCCGTTCGGTGAGGGCCATCGGATCGAGTCCGTTGGCATCCACGGCAACCGGGCGGACGACGACCCCGGACGATTCCAGCGCCGCGGCGGCGCGAAAGAAGCCGGGGTCCTCGAAGGCGATCACCCTCCCGCGCAGCCCGGCTGCGCCGGCCACGGTGCGCAGTACCGCCGACACGCTGGCGAAGATCACGACGTCGTCGGGGTGGGTGGCGATTCCACGGCTTCGGCGAAGGTGAGCAGCGAGGGCGCTGCGCAGTCCGGGATGCGCGTCGATACCCGCGTAGCCCCCGTCGATGCCGGCGACGGCAGCGGCGCGCCAGGACCGACGCCAGTCTCGAACAGAGACCAGACGTGAATCCGGATGCCCGGGCGAGAGGTCCCACCGGATCGTCGGGTGATCGTGCGGCGTGGTCCGCGCGGACGGGCCGGGATCCGGAGTGGACCGGTCCGGATGGGCGATCGCCGCGGCCGCGGCGCCGAGTGCCACTCGGGTGCCGGACCCGGCCTGCCCGACCGCGAAGCCGGCCGAGGTGAGTTCGTCGTAGGCCCCGATCACCGACGATCGTGACACGCCGAGGTCTGCGGCGAGAACGCGGGACGAGGGCAGCAGGTCACCGTCGCGGAGCGCGCCGCGGCGGATCTCGTCGACGATTGCCTCGGCGATGCGATGGCGAAGCGGCGCCCCCGGCGGCGGCAGCCGCACGGCGAGCGGCACGTCGGGCGCGAATCGCGGCATCCGACCACAATACTGGTATGCCGATGTCTGCGGTTAGCGGCTCTTCCTGAGAAACCAGTTCTCCGTCATGATCGGAGCATGGACAAGATCGGCCGGCATGCGGAGCGTGCGCGAACCGAGCAGAACGACCTGTATGCAGTGCTGGACGCGTGCGCGGTGGGGACGCTGTCGACAGTTGTGGACGGAATGCCCTGGGTCGTCCCGATGCTGTATGCCCGGGACGGCGAGCGCATTCTGCTGCACGGATCGACCGGAGCGGGCGCGCTGCGCCATGTCGCTGCCGGTGCCCCTGCCGCACTGTGCGTGTGCATCGTCGACGGAATCGTCGTGGCGGACACCCTGTTCGATTCCTCGGCGAATTATCGATCTGCGGTCGTGCGCGGTCGCCTGACCGCACTGAACCCCGACGACGCGGCAGATCCCCTGACCACGCTCTCGGACGCGATCCTGCCCGGGCGCAGCGCCGAGGTGCGCGAGCATCGGCGCAAGGAACTCGCCGCAACCATGGCGCTGGCCCTGCCGATCGAGGCGGGGCAGTGGACCGTGAAGGTGCGCGACGCGCCGCCGGGCGAGGTGGCGGAATCGGTGTCTACGACCTGGGCCGGCGTCATTCCGCTGCGCACGGTGGCCGCCGACCCGATCCCCGCGCCCTGGGTCGACCAGACCGCGCCGCTGCCCGGATCGGTGGTGAAATTCATTGGCGGACGGGATGGTCGCGATGCACCTGCTACGGCGCGCGCTGGCTTGGCCAGGCGCGCCGCACGCAGTGATCAGTTAGCGATCACTTCAGATCGAACCGATCGTTGTTCATCACCTTGACCCACGCCTTGACGAAGTCCTGCACGAATCTGTCCTTGGCGTCGTCCTGCGCATACACCTCCGCCAGCGCCCGCAGCTGCGAATGCGACCCGAACACGAGGTCGTTGGCGGTGGCCGTCCACGTGGGCTGGCCCGAAGACCGGTCGACGCCCTGGTAGATGTTTTCCGTGGATTCCGAGGCCTTCCACTCGGTCCGCATGTCGAGCAGGTTGACGAAGAAGTCGTTCGTCAACGTCCCCGGCCGGTCGGTGAACACGCCGTGCTTGTTGCCGCCGTGGTTGGCGCCCAACGCTCGCAGACCGCCGATCAGCACGGTCAGCTCGGGTGCGGTCAGGTCCAGCATGTAGGCCCGCTCGAGCAGCAGCTGCTCCAGCCGGGTCTTCTCGCCCGCCCGGACATAGTTGCGGAACCCGTCGGCCTGCGGTTCGAGCACCGCGAACGACTCCACGTCGGTGTTCTGTTGCGAGGCATCGGTGCGCCCCGGCGCGAACGGCACCGTGACGTCGATCCCGGCATCCTTGGCCGCCTTCTCGACGGCCGCGGATCCAGCGAGCACGATCAGATCGGCCAGCGACACCTTCTTCCCGCCGGAGGCGGAGCTGTTGAAGTCCTGCCGGACCTGCTCGAGTACCGGCAGCACCTTGGCCAATTCGGCGGGCTCGTTGCTCGCCCAGTTTTTCTGCGGCTCGAGCCGAACCCGCGCACCGTTGGCGCCGCCGCGCTTGTCGGTGCTGCGGAAGCTGGCTGCCGAGGACCACGCGGTGTTGACCAGCTGAGCCACAGACAGGCCCGACTCCCGCACCTTGTTCTTCAGGGCGGCGACGTCCTGCTCGTCGACCAGCTCGTGATCGACGGACGGAACCGGGTCCTGCCACAGCTGCGGCTCGGGTACCCACGGTCCGAGGTAGCGGGTGCTCGGTCCCATGTCGCGGTGCAGCAGCTTGTACCAGGCCTTCGCGAACGCCTCCGCCAGCTCGTCCGGGTGATCGAGCCAGCGGCGCGTGATGTCGGAGTAGATGGGACTTTCGCGCATCGAGACGTCGGTGACCAACATCGTCGGGGCGCGCCCCGGGCCGCCGAACGGGTCGGGGATCGTGCCTGCACCGGCCCCGTCCTTCGCCGTGTACTGCCAGGCGCCGGCGGGACTCTTGGTCAACGCCCACTCGTAGCCGTACAGCGTCTCCAGGAAGCTGTTGTCCCACTTGGTCGGCGTGGGCGTCCAGACGACCTCGAGGCCGCTGGTGATCGTGTCGTTGCCGACGCCGGAGCCGTAGGCGCTCTTCCACCCCAATCCCTGCTGCTCGATCGGGGCGGCCTCCGGCTCGGCCCCGACGAGGTCGCCGTCACCGGCACCATGGGTCTTGCCGAAGCTGTGACCGCCGACGATCAGCGCGGCGGTCTCCTCGTCGTTCATCGCCATCCGGCCGAACGTTTCGCGGATGTCGTGCGCCGCGGCGATCGGATCCGGTTTGCCCTCGGGACCCTCGGGATTCACATAGATCAGACCCATGGTGGTTGCGCCGAACGGTCTGGCCAGGTCGCGCTCGCCGCTGTAGCGCGTGTCGGTGCCCAGCCACTGGTCCTCCAGTCCCCAGAACACCTCCTCGGGCTCCCAGATGTCCTCGCGCCCGAAGCCGAACCCGAAGGTCTTGAAGCCCATCGACTCCAGCGCGGCATTGCCGGCGAACACCAGCAGGTCCGCCCAGGAGATCTTGTTGCCGTACTTCTGCTTGATCGGCCACAGCAGCCGGCGGGACTTGTCCAGGCTCGCGTTGTCCGGCCAGCTGTTGAGCGGGGCGAAGCGCTGGGCGCCCTGACCGCCACCGCCCCGGCCGTCGGCGATGCGATACGTGCCTGCGGCATGCCAGCTCATCCGGATGAACAGTCCGCCGTAGTGACCGTAGTCGGCGGGCCACCAGTCCTGCGAGGTCGTCATCAGGTCGAAGAGGTCGCGCTTGAGCGCCTCGACGTCGAGCTTCTCGAACTCTTCGGCATAGTCGAAGTCCGCACCGAGCGGGTTGGACTGCGACGAATGGGCGTGCAGCACAGAGAGATCGATCTGCTCCGGCCACCAATCCTGATTCTTCAGTGGCGCGTGGGCTTTCGGCTTCGGCGACGGGATTGCCGGGTTTTCGCTTTCGCTCCCGCTGCGGGTCGGCTCCTCAGGGGCGGGCGGGCGGCTGTCGGATGTCACAGCGATCATTCCTTCCGTGAGTGCGGTTGAATCGGGCTGTGATCACGGCTGTGATCGCGCAGCTTCTCTGCCGAGCGGCCGCTCCGCAGGCTCCGCTTTGGCCGAACATTTGGGGCACAGGCCCCAATAGATCACCTCGGCCTCGTCCAACACGTAACCGTTGTGGTCGGACGGTGTGAGGCACGGAGCATCGCCGACGGCACAGTCGACGTCTGCGATGACCCCGCAGGACCGGCAGACGACATGGTGATGGTTGTCCCCCACCCGTGACTCGTAGCGAGCGACCAAGCCGGACGGCTGAATTCGCCGCACCAGTCGCGCAGCGGTCAGCGCGTGCAGCACGTCGTAAACGGCCTGGCGGGACACCTCGGGCAACCCCACCCGCACCGCGCCGAAGATCGTTTCCGTGTCCGCATGCGGATGTGCCGCCACGGCCTCCAGGACCGCGATCCGTGGACGGGTCACACGCAGATCGGCAAGGCGCAGCTGCTCCGCGTAGTGCGAAGTGGTCACGATCACACTATGCCCCCATTTTCTGGACTCGGTCAAGAGTTATTGATCACCAAATTGTCTGCCGGGCTCGGTCACAGAACGACTGTCGAGCGACTCAGACGAACAGCCAGATCAGGCCCGCCATCGCGAACCCGACGATGGACAGGATGGTCTCGAGCACCGTCCAGGTCTTCAGCGTGTCCTTGACCGACATGTTGAAGTAGCGCGACACGATCCAGAACCCGCCGTCGTTGACGTGGCTGGCGATGATCGAACCGGCTGACACGGAGATGACGATCAGCGCGATCTGCGCCGACGAGTAGTTCCCCGCGGCGATCGTCGGTTCGATGATGCCGGCCGTGGTGACGATGGCGACGGTCGCGGAGCCCTGGGCGATCCGCAGCGCGCAGCTGATCAGGTATGCCGATACGATCACTGGCAGGCCGATCGCGCCCATGGAGTCGGCGAGCGCCTGCCCGATCCCGGTGGCCCGCAGCACCGCGCCGAAGAACGCGCCGGCGCCGACGACCAGCAGGATCATGCCGACGGGCCGCAACGCCAACCCGGAGATCCTGGCCATCTCCCCCGCGGCGATGCCGCGGCGGGTGCCGAGCAGGTACAGCGCCAGCAGCGCCGCGATGGTCAGCGCGATGGTCGGGGTGCCGAGCAGGGTGAGGACAGACAGCAGCGTCGACCCCTCCTCGAGCGCAACGCTGCCGAAAGTGGCGCCGAGGATCAGCACCATCGGGGCGAGAATGATGAACGCGATGAGGCCGAGCGAGGGCGGATTGACGGTGTCGGCCTCCGCTTCCTCGGGAATGAATTCGTCCGGCACCTCGATCAACACCCGCTTGCCGATCCACGATCCCCACACGACGCCGCTGACGAACCAGGCCGGGATGCCGCAGGCGAGTCCCATGATGATGATCCAGCCCAGGTCGACGCCCAGCAGGCCGGCCGCGGCGACGGGCCCCGGGTGCGGCGGCAGAAACGCGTGCGTCATGGACAGGCCGGCGAGCATCGGCATCGCGTACATCACCAACGACTTGCCGCCACGCTTGGCCGCCACGTACACCAGCGGGGCGAGGATGAAGATGCCGATGTCGAAGAAGACGGGAATGCCGAGGATCAGGCCGGTGACGCCCATCGCCAACGGAGCGCCCTTGGGCCCGAACAGCTTCAGTAATCGGGTGGTCAGCACGTCCGCGCCGCCGGAGCGTTCCAGGAAGGCGCCGAGGACCGTGCCCAGGCCGATGATCGGGGTGATGTGCCCCAGAATGCCGCCGAAACCCTTCTCCAGAATGGAATCGGCCGCGGTCGTCGGCGTGCCGACCAATTCGCTGACCGGGATGCCGGCGACGAGCGCGACCACGACGCTCACCACGATCAGCGCGATGAACGGCTCCACTTTGACTTTGATGATGAGCACCAGCAGCGCCGCGATGGACACCGCAGCGAGGGTGAGCAGGCCGGCTGTGTCGTGCTGCAGCCAGTCGACGAACGAGGACATAGGGACTCCAGTGCTTTCGGGGTCGGTCGGGGTGGGGGTCGTGCAGGTCAGGCAGAAAGCGCCGCGACGAATGCCCTCGCCCGGGCGGTGATGTCGGCCCAGTCGCCGGCGGCCACCCGGTCGGGTGGGACGACGCTGGTGCCCGCGCAGACGGCCAGCGCGCCGGCGTCGAGGAATTCCCGGGCGTTGGCCGCGCTGATTCCGCCCGAGGGCAGCAGCTCGACCGCGGGGTACGGACCGTGCAGATCCGAAAGGTAGTCGGGACCCAGCCGTTTGGCGGGGAAGATCTTGACCGCGGTGGCGCCGAGATCGACGGCGTGGGCCACCTCGGTCGGTGTGAAGGCGCCGAGGAACACCGGCACCGAGCGTGCCACCGCCGCGGCGGCGACCTCGGCGCGGATCCCGGGCGTGACGAGGAACCGGGCGCCCGCGTCGATCGCCGCGGTGGCCTGTTCGCCGGTCAGCACCGTGCCGACGCCGAGCACGACCCCGGACCCGGCGACCGCGTCCGCGGACCGACGCAGGTGCTCGAGCACATCCGGGGTGGTGAAGGTCAGCTCGACGGTGCGGATGCCGCCCGCGGCGAGGGCATGACACAGCTGCCCGGCGTCGGGAATGTGGTCGGCCCGCACCACGCTCAGCACACGGTCGGCGCGCAGCACGTCGATCTCGCTCATCGGACCAGTCCTTCCTCGCCGCGGCGCAGCGATCGCCCGGCGGTCGCGCCGGTGAGTTCGCCGTCGTCGAGGGCGAACTCGCCGCGGACCAGCACGTGGGTGAGGCCCGTGGCGGCGCGGCGTGGTTCGTCGTAGGTGGCGGTGTCGGCGACGGTGTCGGGGTCGAACAACACGAGGTCGGCGGCGTAGCCGGGGCGAACGAAGCCGCGGTCGGCGAGCCGGAGCCGGGTCGCGGCGCGCCCGGTGAGGTGACCGACGCATTCCTCGAGCGACATCAGGCCCAGGTCGCGGCCGTAGTGGCCGAGGTACCGGGCGAACGTGCCCCACGCCCGTGGGTGTGGTTTCGCGCCGACCAGCAGCCCGTCGCTGCCGCCGGTGTGCTTGGGGTGCTGCATGATTGCCTGGACGTTCTCCTCGTGGCCGACGTGTTGCAGGATCCCGGTGCCGAGCTGGTCGCGAAGCAGGATGTCGACGCACACGTCGAACGGCTCGCGGCCCTCGGCGCTCGCGATGTCCGCGATCGTCCGGCCGACGTAGCCACCGAGCGCGTCGCTCTGCACCCCGCTGATCTCGATGGTGTGCCACTCGGCGATCACGCCGTGGCAGCCGTCCGATCCGCTGACCTCGAGCTGGGCCCGGATCTTTTCCAGGGCAGCGGGGTCACGCAGCCGGGCCAGCGTTTCCTCGGCGCTGCCCGCGGACGACCAGCTCGGCAGGATGGCCGAAAGCGTGGTCGCGCCGGGCAGATACGGATAGGTGTCGAGGCTGATGTCCGCGCCGGCGGACACGGCGGAATCCAGCAGCGCCAACAGTTCCGGCGCGCGGCCCTTGTTGGGGCCGAAGTTCAGGGTGGCATGCGCCAGGTGCAGCGCGCACCCGGCGCGGGAGGTGAGCTCGACCATCTCCGCGTACGCCTGCAGCGCCCCCGCGCCGTAGGAGCGGTGATGCGGACAGAAGTACCCGCCGTGCTCGGCGACCGTCCGGCACAGCGCCAGCAGCTCGTCGTTGTCGGCGTACATCCCCGGGGTGTAGGTCAATCCGGCGGAGAGCCCGACCGCGCCCTCGGCCATGGCCTTGGCGACGACGCCCTGCATCTCGGCGACCTGCGCCGGCGACGCCGGGGTGTCGTCCCACCCCACCACCAGGGCGCGGACCACGCCGTGCGGAACGAGATAGGCGACGTTGGTGGCGATTCCGCGGTCGAGACGGTCGAGGTATTCGCCGACCGAGCGCCAGTCGAAGTCGAAGCCGTCGGGGTCGGTGTTCCAGCCGGCGATCTTGCGCCGCACGACGGCGAGCACGTCGTCGGTGACCGGGGCGTAGGACAGGCCGTCCTGGCCGAGCACCTCGGTGGTGACGCCCTGCGTGATCCGCGAGGGGTGGGCTGGATTGAGCAGGATCTGCAGGTCCGAGTGCGCGTGCATGTCGATGAACCCCGGCGCGAGAACCAGGCCCGACGCGTCGATCACCCGGTCGGCCGCGGGTGAATCCCCGGCCTCGGGTCGGATGTCGGCGATGCGGTCGCCGTCGAGGAGCACGTCGGCGCGGTAGCGCGGCGTCTCGGTGCCGTCGACGACCGTGGCGGAGCGGATGAGTGTGCGCATGGGCTTCCTGGGTGGAGGTTAGGGATCAGAAGTAGGTGCGGATGAGGTCGACGATCACCGGGTCGTCGGAGTCGTCGGCCAGCAGCGGGATCCACCGCCACTTGTCGAAGGCGGTGCACGGGTGGGACAGGCCGAGCCGGACGACGTCGCCGATCCCGAGATCGCAGTCGGGGGTGATCCGGAGAAAGGCGTGCTGGTCGTTGACGGCGGTCACCTCCGCGCCGGGCAGTGGTCGCGGCGCCGATCCGAGCTGGTCGGCGGCCAGCTGCGGCATGGGCAGGCCCTCGTCGAACGGCAGGTCGCGCTTGCCGGCGTCGAGCAGCGCGAGGTCGGGCTCGGGACGAGACACCACCCGCGCCCAGGTGTGCATGGCCGAGCGGAGCCGATGCGGCGCGCCGGCGGCTTCGCCGCGGCCGAACGGGGTGATCCCGGTGTAGAAGCCGTCGTCGTGGATGACGTAGGCGCCGGCGCGGACGAACACCCGGGTGCGTCCGGCGACCAGGGGGGCGAGCACCTCCGCCACCACATCGAAATACGCACTGCCGCCGGCGGTGACGAAGCGGTCGGCGTCGTCGGGATACCGGCCGTCGGACTCGAGCCGCCGATGCAGGTGCGCCATCGCCTCCAGGTAGGTGCGCACCCGCGCCAGCGACTGCTCGGACGCGTCGTGGGCCAAGGCGCCCTCGTAGCCCGACACGCCGGCCAGGCGCAGCGCGCCGCTGGCCGCGATCCGTTCGGCGACCGCCACCGCCTCGTCGATCGTCCGGGCGCCGGTGCGCCCGCCGGGGGCGCCCAGCTCGACGAGCACCGGCACCGGCCGCGCGATCGCCGTGTCCGCCAACGCGGCGACCATCGCGTCGACCGTCTGCGTCGAGTCCGCCCAGGTCAGGACCTCGACCTCGGGGTCGTCGGCCATCTCGCGGGCGAGCCACCGGAGCGCGACGGGATCGACGAGGGCGTTGGCGAGCTGGATCCGGCGCACGCCGAAGCGCACCGCGACACGCAGCTGAGCGAACGTCGCGAGCGTGATTCCCCATGCGCCGCTGCGGATCTGCCGATCCCACAGCACCGGGGACATGGTCGTCTTGCCGTGCGGCGCAAGCTCGACGCCGTGCGCCGCGCACCACGCGGCCATCGCGGCGATGTTCTCTTCGATCGCGGTGTCGTCGAGCGTCATCACCGGCGTGCTGAACGCGGAGAGCCGCGGCTCGGTGGCGAGGAACTCCGCCTTGGTCAGACCGTTTGCCTCGGCGGGCAGCGACTTGTCCAGCTCTGAGAGGCGGAGGGCATCGATGTCGCTCAGTGCTTTTTGGTCGAGCGGTTGTCGGTCGAGCGCTCGCGCGCCTCGGTTCGTCATCGTCGATCCTGTCTCTTGTCGATTCGATCGCATCGTCAGCACAACGACCTGCAATGTTGCATAGAGTGCAATCATGATTGCAATTTCTGTGTTCTATGTCTAGCATCGGTGAAGGCTCCTCGTCAACGGTTAGCTCCGACGCCGCGACGCGGCTCGGGGCGCCGGATCGAGCGAGCATCCGCATTTCGTACGAGCGCAGAGGACAGCAGTGCAGGAATCGAACGCCGCACAAGAATCGAGCATCGCCGTCGCGTGCCTCGGCGAGGCCCTCGTACTGGTCTCGCCGCACGACGCGACCGGCGGATCGGACACCGAACACCATCTCGGCGGCGCCGAGGCGAACGTTGCCGCCGGCCTGGCGGCCCACGGCCTACCGGCGACGTGGGTCGGGCGGGTCGGTGACGACGAGTTCGGCGCGCTCGTGCGCGCGGAGTTGATCGCGCGCGGAGTCGACGTGTCCGCGGTCGAGACGGACCCTCGCCGGCCCACCGGGCACTACTCGAAGATCACCGTCACCGACGACGCCGGTGAGCGGCACACGACCAGCCGGTACTGCCGGTCCGGATCGGCGGCGTCGGCGATGACGCCCGAGTTCCTCGATTCGGCAGACGTGGCCGCCGTGCTCTCCCGTGCCGCGGTCGTGCACAGCAGCGGGATCACGGCGGCGCTCTCGGATTCGTGTCGGGAGTTGATGCGCCGGCTGCTCGCCGATCGGCCGGGAATCTCCGGGGTGGTGAGCTTCGACGTGAACTGGCGTGAGCAGCTGTGGCCGGACGGCGACCCCCGGGTGGTGGTGGAACTGGCCAACCTCGCAGACATCGTCTTCGTCGGTGCAGACGAGGCGATCCGGGTGATGGGCACCGACGACCCCGCGGAGTTGCGCCGGATCCTGCCCGACCCGGCCACCCTGGTCGTCAAGGACGGGGCTCGACGTGCCCTGGCGGTGGACCGGGACGGCGGTGCGGTCGCGGTCCCGGCGCTGCGGGTGCACGTGGTCGAGCCGGTCGGTGCCGGCGACGCGTTCGCCGCGGGCTATATCGGCGGCGTAGTTCGAGGTGACGACGTCGTCGGGTGCCTGCGCCGCGGGCACGTCGGTGCGGCGGGAGCGCTGACCGTCGTCGCCGACTCGGCGCCGCCGCCGCCGGACCACGTGATGCGCCGGCTGCTCGACGGCTCGGACCGCGACTGGGCCGCGACCAGCGCGTCGGCCCAGGGCTTTTCGTTCGGGGAAGGGAAGTGAGGCGATGAGCCAGAGTGTCGCGCGGGCGCTGCAGCTGCTGATCCATCTGGGTAGCGGACCGGCCACACTGGACGAGCTGGCGGCGGCGACCGGTGTGCACAAGACGACGGTGCTGCGGCTGCTGCGCACGCTGTCCGAGGAACGGTTCGCTTTCCGCGACAACAGCAATCGGTATCACCTCGGCTCGCGCATCTTCGATCTCGCCGCCCGCGGCACCGACCAACGCGAGATCCGTAGCATCGCCTCACCCCACCTCGTCGCGTTCAACCGCGAGTGCGGCCGCACGACGCACCTGGCCGCCATGGAGGGGGAGAACATCGTCTACATCGACAAGCTGGAGTCGCACGACCAGATCCGGATGTACTCGCGGATCGGGATGAGCGCCAACCTGAACTCCACCGCGGTGGCCAAGGTGATCCTCGCCGATCTGCCCGACGCCGAGCTGCGCCCGGTCGTTGCGGCGATGGACTTCACCCGCCGCACACCCAACACGATCACGACCCCGCAGCGCTACCTGCAGGAGATCGAAACCGTCCGTGCCCAGGGCTGGGCGCACGACCGCGAGGAGAACGAGCCGTCCATCAACTGCATCGGCGTTCCAGTCCGGGGCGCCTCCGGCGGGGTCGTCGCCGCGGTGTCCGTGTCGGTCCCCGACGTCGTGCTGCCCTACGACCGGGTGCTCGACCTGCTCGGCCCACTGCAAGCGGTGGTCGAGCGCATCTCGCGAGACTGCGGCTATCGGCCGCAGTCGTGAATTTGCAACCACAACACACACAGGAGTTCGAACATGTCCGATTCCCAGGTCATCCGCACCGACGACGCGCCCGCCCCGGCGCACACCTTCAGCCAGGGCATCCGCAAGGGCGGCTTCCTGCAGGTATCGGGGCAGGGCCCGATGGACCCGGCCACGAACACCTACATCGGGGAGGGTGACGTGCGGGACCAGACCCGGCGCACGCTCGAGAACGTCAAGGCGATCCTTGCTGCGGGTGGCGCCGGCGTCGAGGACGTGCTGATGTTTCGGGTGTACCTGACCACCCGGGCGGATTTCGCCGCCATGAACGAGGCGTACGGAGAGTTCATCGAGGAGAACGTCACCTCGAAGCAATTGCCCTGTCGCACCACGGTCTTCGTCGACCTGCCGCACGAGGTCATGCTGGTGGAGATCGACGCGCTCGCGGTCGTCGCCTAGTTCGGTCCGGAGCGATTTCGATCCGACACTAGCAAACGTACGTACGTTTGCCGCAGTGTTGTGACCACACGCAGTTGGTCCCGTCAGAAGGAGCGCCATGTTCACCCTTGTCGACGCCATTCGCCGCAACGAGCGGCTGGTGCCTCATCGTGAGGCGATCACGGACGGCCAGCGCCGGTTGACGCACGGCGAGCTGGCCGATCGCGCGTGGCAGATCGCCGCCGGGTTGCGTTCGCTGGGTGTGCAACCCGGCGACACGGTGGGGGTGCTGGCGGGCAACACGGTGTTCAGCATCGAGACGTTCCTGGGGATCGCGGCCGCGGGGGCGGCGTTCGTCCCCTACAACTGGCGCTGGGCCACCGAGGAACTCACCCACGGCATCAACGAGACGGGTGCGAAGGTGGTGCTCGTCGGCGAGGGGTTCGAGGGCCCGATCGCCGAGGTGGTGGCGGGTAGCGGGCTCGCCGCGCCGGTGACGGCGGTGCACGAGGGGGACGACTTCGAGCGGCTGCTCGGACACGGCGCGCGGCGCGGCGCCCCGGTCGCCGAGTCCGACACGGCCTGCATCCTGTTCACCGGCGGGACGACCGGGTTCTCGAAGGGTGTCGCGCTGTCGCATCGCGCGATCCTGACCAACGCGGTCAACGAGATCGCCGACTGCCGGATCGGCGCGCGACCCGACGACCGCGGCCTCATAGTGACGCCGCTGTTCCACTCCGCGGCCCTGCTGTGCTGGTTCCTGCCGCACTACGTCACCGGCAACGGTTCCGTGCTGGCCCACAAGTTCGTCGAGGACGAGATCGCCACGCTGGTGGCGGACGAGTCGATCACGAACATGTTCCTGGTGCCGAACATGATTCGCCGCATGCTCAAGGCCGGCGCGTTCGACACCGACGGATTCCGGCGTCATTTCAAGGCGCTGCACAGCGGCGCGGGCCTGTTGCGGATGCCCGACAAGCGCGCGGTCGCCGAGCTGATCCCCGACGTCGAGTTGTACTTCCGCTACGGGTTGACCGAGGCCGGACCGATGGTGACCCGGTTGCTGCCGCAGGACATGATGCGCGCGGAGATCGACGGCTCGATCGGCACCGAGTACCTGCTCTCCGAGGTGGAGTTGCGCGACCTGGTCGACGACGTCCCCGTCCCGACCGGTGAGATCGGCGAGATCTGCGTGCGTGGGCCGGGCCTGATGACCGGGTACTTCGGACGTCCGGAGGCAACCGAGCAGGTGCTCCGCGACGGGTGGCTGCGCACCGGCGACCTCGCTGTGCGCGACGAGCAGGGCTACCTGTTCTTCCGCGACCGCGCCAAGGACATGATCAAGACCGGTGGCGAGAACGTCTACAGCTCCGAGATCGAGCAGCTGCTGCACACGCACCCCGCGGTCATGGAGGCCGCGGTCATCGGCGTGCCCAGCTTGGAGTGGGACGAGGAGGTGCGGGCCGTGATCGCGGTGCGCCCGGGCCGCAGCGTCACCGAGGCCGAGATCGCCGGGTTCCTGCGCGAGCACCTCGCGGGGTACAAGGTGCCCAAGCTGATCGCCCTGGTCGGGCCCGATGCGCTGCCGGTGAATCCGAGCGGCAAGATCGTCAAGACGAACATCCGCAAGGCGATGGGGTGGTAACACGGGGGCCGTCCGCCCCGGCACGCCCCGGCTAACGTACGATTGTTTCTCGAACCACAGATGTGCCCGCGCGCGGGCCGGCGATTCTCGGAGGCAGATGTGACTCGGGCGACTCGTGCTACCAGGCCCGCTCCGGTGACAGCAGGCGGCCTACGGACCGGAGCCGCGATCCGCGAGGCCGCGGAGCGGCTGTTCTACGAACACGGCTATGAGGCCACCTCGCTGCGTGCGGTCGCCGCCGAGGTCGGGATCCAGGTCGGAAGCCTGTACAACCACATCAGCGGCAAGGAGGAGCTGCTCACCGAGATTCTCGTGTCGGTGATGGACGAGCTCCTCGACTCCGTCAACACGGCGGTGGAAGCCGCCGGGCCCGGCGCGGTCGACCGGTTCGAGGCCGCGGTGAAGTGCCACATCCGCTACCACGCCGAGCACGCCCGGTCGGTATTTATCGGCAACACGGAACTGCGCTCCCTCGGCGAGAAAGACCTCGAGGCCGTGCTCACCAAGCGCGGAGAGTACGAGCGGCTGTTCGTGACACTGGTCAAGAACGTCGCCAAGGAGACCGGCGCAGACATCCTCGACGCGAAGCTGCAGGCCTACTCCGTGCTCGCGCAGGGCGCGCACGTCTCGTCCTGGTACCAGCCCCGGGGACCGAAGTCGCTGGACAAGATCGCCAAGACTTACATCACCATGGCCCTTCGCCAGGTGGGTGTGCCCGACGCGGGGTGACCGCACAAGACCGACGGCCGCGCGGTTGCGGAGCTGCGCCCGCTGCCGCGCCGCAGCGCCGGCCCTGCCGAGCTCATCGCGCGCCGAAGGCAGTTGCCTCGCGTCGATCCCGAAGCGCTGCGCCGCGATATCGACACACTCGCCGATCCATCGCTGTGATGGGTGCTGACGCGACGCGAGGCATGATCGACACGTCGACGGTCATCCTGCTCGGGCGGATCGCCGATCCCGCGACGCTTCCGGACGAGTCGGTCATAAGTGTGGTCACGTTGGCGGAATTGTCTGTTGGGCCGCACGTGGTCCAGACCGACGAGGAGCGCGCGGCGCGTCAAGCGCATCTGCAGCAGGCGGAGTCGGACTTCGACGTACTGGATTTCGACGGTGGCCGCGTCGTTGCGAGCGTCGGGACGGAAGCCGGCCACGCGCGCATACGACGCACTGATCGCCGCCAGTCGCCCACGGATTACCGCTCTACACCTGCAATCCTGGGGACTTCGACGGTATCCCGCAGCTGCGACGGATACCGGTCCCGCTTCCCGATCACGACATCGAGTGATCCCGTCCCGATCGACGGCGCGTGCCGGAGGAATGTGGCGCGGACGCCGGTGTTCGTCGTCGCGGCGCGGATCTGTCCTACAGCGAAATGCCGCCATCGACGGGCAGCACCACGCCGGTGGTCCAGTCGTCCTCGACCGCGAAACGGGTGATCCAGCAGGCGGTTTCGCTGGGGTCGCCGAGGCGGCGCAGCGGGATCGTGGCCGCGCGATCGTGCAGCAGTCGGGCTTCCTGTTCGGCGCTCATGCCCGCCGACCGGTAGATGGCGGTGGCGGTCGGGCCAGGCGCGACAGCGTTGACCCGCACCCCCTCGGGCCCGAGTTCGAGTGCCCAGCAGCGCGTCAGGTGCGCCACCGCCGCCTTGGAGGCGGCGTAGTGGGCGTTGCTCGGCGTCGCGGTGAGGGCGACGGCGCTGGCGACGTTGACGACCGAACCGCGCGCCTCACGCAACGCCGGCAGCAGCGCCTGCGTGACGAGGGTGGTGCCGACCACGTTCACGTCGAAGAGCCCCCGCACGGCGGCCGCGGAGACCTCGGCGAGCGGGCCGACGAGGAACGCGCCGGCACAGTTGACGACGAAATCTGTTGCACCCCAGGTGGTGCGCGCCTGCTCGGCGGCGGCGCGAACCGCGTCGGGGTCGGTGACGTCGACGACCCGGGTGGCGACGTCGTCGCGACCGGCCATGTCGGCGAGGGCGTCGCTGCTGCGGTCCCAGGCGTCGACGCGGGCACCGTGGGCGAGCAGCAGGTCCACGCAGGCGCGGCCGATGCCGCTGCCGGCGCCGGTGACGACCCCGCTGAGCCCCGCACGGCGGGGCAGCAGAAGGGTGGGTTCGGTCATACCGGGGTGACGCCGTTGCGCCGCGCCGGGGCGGTGCGGTCGCGCTTGCGGTAGAGCGCGAGCCGGTTGGTCAGCTCGCCGCGCAACTCGTGCGCGGGCACGACGGCTTCGACCGCGTTCTCGTTGGCGATCTTGAACACGTCGATCCCGGCCGCGTATTCGGCCTGTTTCTCGGCGATGAACGCGGCGCGTTCCTGCGGGTCCTCGATGGCTTGGATGCGGTTGTAGTGGATGCCGTTGACCGCCGCGTCGGGCCCCATGAGGGCGGGTTTGGCGGTGGGCAGGGCGAGCAGCGCGTCGGGGTGCATCGGGGCACCCGACATCGCGAGGTAGCCGCCGCCGTAGGCCTTGCGCAGCAGCACGGTGATGCGTGGGACCCGCGCCTCGGACACGGCGAAGATCATCTTGGCGCCGTGGCGGATGATGCCCTGGCGTTCCACCTCGGAGCCGATCATGTAGCCGGCGATGTCGACGAGGAACAGGATCGGGATGTTGTAGGCGTTGCAGATCCAGATGAACCGGGCCGCCTTGTCGGAGGAGTCGGGGAAGATCACCCCGCCCTTGACGGTGGGCTGGTTGGCGACGATCCCGACGCTGTGCCCGTCCAGCCGGGCGAACCCGGTGACCAGTTCGGGGGCGAACAGGTGCTTGTAGGGGAAGAAGGTGGCGTCGTCGACGAGCGAGTCGATCAGTTCGTGGATGTCGAAGATCTCGGATTCGACCTCGGGGACGATCTCCTTGATGGTGCGGACCCCGGACGGGTCGGCCGCCGCGGCGACGGGTGGTTCCTGCTGCCAACTCGACGGCAGGAACGACAACCACACCCGGATCGCGGCGATGGCCTCCTCGTCGTCCTCGACGAGCACGTCGGACAGCCCGGAGACGGTGGAGTGCATCTCGGCGCCGCCCATCTCCTCGAGGGTGACGTCCTCGCCGGTGACCATCTGCGCCAGCCGCGGGGAGCCGAGGTAGGCGGTGGCGTGGCCGCGGACCATGATGGTCAGGTCGCACAGCGCGGGCACGTAGGCCGATCCGGCGGGGGAGGGGCCGAACAGGGCGCACACCTGGGGGACCCGCCCGGAGATCTGGACCTGGTTGTAGAAGATGTTGCCCCAGGCGCGGCGGCCGACGAAGCTCTCGAACTGTTCGTCGATGCGGGCGCCGGCGGAGTCGAACAGGTACACGATCGGGGTGCCGGTCGAGTCGGCGAGTTCCTGTGCGCGGGTGATCTTCTCGAAAGTCCGCTTGCCCCAGGTGCCGGCCTTGACGGTGTAGTCGTTGGCGATGACGACGACGTCGCGGCCGTCGACCTTGCCGACGGCGGTGACCACGGCGTCGCCGGGCAGCCCCTCGTCGAAGCGGGCCAGCAGGCCGTCCTCGAAGCTCCAGCCGTTGTCGAAGAGCAGTTCGAGGCGGTCGCGCACCAGCATCTTGCCGGCCTCGACCTGCTTGACGCGGTGCTTCTCCGCGCCGCCGAGCCGGGCCGCGGTCAGGCGCGCCTCGAGTTCCTCGTGCGGGCCGCGGACGGCGGCGGACGCGGGGGCGGTGTCGTCGAGGATGTCGGTCATCGTTGTCTCCAATTACGGTGCAGAACGGGCGGGTTCGGGGTGGTTACTTGTAGCTGAACAGCAGCGACGCGCCGCCGTCGATGACGGTGGTGGTGCCGTTGACGCCGCGGGAGGCGGGGCCGGCGAGGAAGGTGACGACCGCGGCGACGTCCTCGGCGTCGAGGATGCGGCCGGTGGGGGTCTTGGCGGCCATCCGTTCGGCGGCGGCGTGATCGAGCATCGGGGTGCGCATGGCGCCTGGGGCGACCGCGTTGACGGTGACCGAGGTGCCCCAGAAGTCGAACATCAGCGAGCTGGTCAGGTTGATCAGGGCGGCCTTCGACGCGGCGTAGGCGGGGTATTCGTAGCCGCGGGTGCCGGCGAAGGAGGCGCAGTTGATGATGCGGGCGTCCCGGCTGGCGCGCAGGTCGTCGGCGAAGGCCTGGGTGAGCAGGAACGGGGCGGTGACGTTGACGTCGAGCACCTGGCGCCACGACGCGGCGCTGGTGTCGGCCAGGCCGGTGCGATGCAGGATGCCCGCCGTGTTCACCAGGTGCGACACCCGCCCGAGGTCGGCGTGGATCGAGTCGACGAGCGCGCGCACCGACGACTCGGCCGTGATGTCGGCCGCGTAGGCGGCCGCGGGCACACCGGTGGCGGTGATCTCGGTGGCGGTGCGGGTGGCGGCCGTTTCGTCGATGTCGACGCACGCCACCGACAGTCCCGTGCCGGCCAGGGCCCTCGCACAGACCGCGCCCAGGCCGCCGCCGGCACCGGTGACGACAGCAACCGGGGTGGTGGTGCCGGTGTCGGTGCTCATCCCTCACCGCCGGCGGGTGCGACGACGGCCAGCGCGATACCGGCCGCGACGACCTGGCCAACCTCGACCGAGAGCGTTTGCACCACACCGTCGATCGCGGCCCGGATGGGGTTCTGCATCTTCATCGCCTCCAGCACCATGAGCACCTGCCCGGCCGCGACGGCGTCGCCGACGACGACGTCGACCTGCACGACGGTGCCCTGCATGGGGCTTTTCACCTCGCCGCTGACCGGTCCGCCGGCACCGCCGCGTTTCTTGCGGGACCCACCGGTGCTGGCGGGCCGCGCCGGCGGCGCCGCAGTGTTGGTTGCGGTGGCGGTGACCGGCGCGCCCTGCCCGTCGCCGTGGAACGGGATCACGTAGCGGCGCTCCCCGACCCACACCTCGTCGCGGGTGGGCGCGTCGAGCTCGTCGTCGGTGTCGTCAGTGTCGGCGGCCTCCGGGGCCTCGACCGGCGGCAGCAGCGAGGCGAGGTCGATGTCGTGTTCGAGCCAGTTGGTGTGCATCGCCAGCGCGCGGAAGTCGGGGTGGCCGATGATCACCCGCGCGGCCGGGACCGTGGTGGGGACCCCGGTGATGACGAGTTCGTCCAGCGCGAGCACGAGCCGGTCCAGGGCGCGGTCGCGGGTGGGCGCCCACACGATCAGCTTGCCGACGAGGCTGTCGTAATAGGGCTGCACCTCGTCGCCGGATTCGTAGCCGCCGTCCCAGCGCACCCCGGCGCGGGTCGGGGCGGTCACGGTCGAGATGGGGCCGGGGCTGGGCAGGAACAGGGCGTCGCGGGTGTCCTCGGCGTTGACGCGAACCTCGACCGCGTGCCCGCGAGGGGCGGCACCGGATTCGGTGATCGACAGCCGCTCGCCGGCGGCGACGGAGAGTTGCTCGGCCACCAGGTCGAGTCCGAGGGTCATTTCGGTGACCGGGTGTTCGACCTGGATGCGGGTGTTCATCTCCAGGAAGTAGAACCGGTCCTCTTCGGCTTCGACGAGGAACTCCACGGTGCCGGCGCCGACGTAGCCGACCTTGTGTGCCAGCCGCACCGACGCCTCGCCCATCGCGCGGCGCAGCTCGTCGGAGAGCCCGGGGGCGGGGGCTTCCTCGATGAGTTTCTGGTGGCGCCGCTGGACCGAGCAGTCGCGGTCGCCGACCCACACGGCGTTGCCGTGCGTGTCGGCGAAGACCTGCACCTCGACGTGGCGGGCAGCCGACAGGTACCGCTCGAGGTAGACGTCGTCGCGGCCGAAGGCGGCCAACGATTCCTGCTTGGCGGAGGCGAACGCGGACTCGGCCTCGGCGGCGGAGGCGACCATGCGCATGCCGCGCCCGCCGCCGCCGTAGGTTGCCTTGATGGCGACGGGGTAGCCGTGCTCGTCGCCGAAGGCGATCACCTCGGCGACCGAGGCGATCGTGGCTTCCGAGCCGGGCACCTGCGGCACGTCGGCAGCCGCGGCGATCTCGCGGGCGGCGATCTTGGATCCCATCACCTCGATCGCGGCCGACGGGGGGCCGACAAAGATCAGTCCGGCGTCCTCGACGGCCTTCGCGAACGCGGCGTTCTCGGCGAGGAATCCGTAGCCGGGATGCACGGCCTGGGCGCCGGTGCTCTTGGCGGCCTCGACGATCTTGTCGATGGAAAGGTACGACTCCGACGCGGACGCGGCGCCGAGCAGTACCGCCTCGTCCGCGAGCCGCACGTGCAGCGCGCCGGCGTCGGCCTCGGAATAGACCGCGACGCTGGCGATTCCGGATTCCGCGCAGGTGCGGATGATGCGGGCGGCGATTTCGCCGCGGTTGGCGACGAGGACCTTGGACAACATGCCCGGACTCCTTGGGTTGGGTTCGACGGCGCCCGACGGTGCGGATGCGCCCGGTCGGCGGTGACCGGTACCGAGAAACAAACAATCGTACGTTCGCTTACGGTACCGTGTGGAAGCGAGGCCGTCAACGGGCGGCCAGGACGAGAATCGGACGAGCGAAGGAGGCGGCCGTGGACGGTATCGACGAACTCGCCGCGCTGGTGGCGGCGATGCGGGTGGAGCCGCTGGATGAGCGGCGGTTCCGCGGTCCGACGCTGGCGCGGCGACTGCCGCGCCTGTTCGGGGGACACGTGCTCGCCCAGGCGGTGATGGCCGCCGGCGCGACGGTGCCGCCCGGGCGGAATCCGCATTCGCTGCACGCGCTGTTCCTGCGCGGCGGCGACCCCGATCTGCCGGTCGACTACGTCGTGGAGGTGCTGCGCGACGGTCGTTCGCTCAACGCGCGCCGGGTCACCGCCGTGCAGGGAGAGGCGATGCTGGCCAGCGTCGCGGTGTCGTGCGCGGTCGCGGATTCCGGACCCGAGCACGACCGCGCCGACTGCATGCCGGCGCCGGGGCCGGAGGATCTGCCGACGCTGGCCGATCGGCTGGGCCCGGAGGCGCACCTGTTGCCGTCGTGGTGGTCGGATCCGCACCCGTTCGATCTGCGTTTCGTCGAGCATCCGGACGCGCTCGCGGCCGGGCGGGTGCGGGATCCGCAGCAGTCCTACTGGGTCCGCGCCGCAGGCCCGCTGCCCGAGGAGCCGTTGCTGCACGCGGCGCTGCTGGCCTACGTCTGCGATCTGGGTCTGCTCGATCCGGCGGTGCTGCCGCACGGGCGGTCCTGGTACGGCAACGACATCATCGCCGGCGCCAGCATCGATCACGCGATGTGGTTCCACCGCCCGGTCTCGCTGAACGAGTGGCTGCGGTGCGACCAGTCGAGCCCGATCGCGCACGCCGGACGTGCGCTGTGCACGTGCAGCTACACCGATACGGCCGCGCGGCGGCTCGCGACGGCCACCCAGGAGGGCGTGCTGCGCGAGCCGTGAGGGGTTCACCTCAGGCGGGTTCGGTCTGCGCCACCGGTGCGATCTCCGACTCGGAGGCCAGGAACCAGGTGAGTTCGCCGACGAAGTGTTCCTCGTGTTCGCGCACGGCGTCGGCGGCGGGGCTGGCGAACGCGCGGGCCACGGCGGCGACCGTGGGAAAGTACAGCTCGGCCATGCCGTCGTAGGGCCACGTGGTGTGGTGCTCGATCGCCGGATTCTGGATGTAACGCTGCAGGTCGGGCAATGCCCACACGTAGCGGGGGTGCTCGATGTGCCAGTGGCGGTGGAAGTCCTCGGCGCTGATGGCTGGGTTCGCCTTGATCAGGGCGACGATCTTGACCGACATCGCGTACTCACCTCTCGTTGTTCGTGGGGGATCGGGGTGCCGCCGGCACCGTGGGATTCGTCAGTGCACCAGCGTCTTGGCCTTGTCCAGGCCCATTCCGGTGAGGGCGCGGACCTGCAGTTCGTCGAAGCCGGCCGGGTCGGGGCGTTCGCGGCTGAGCAGGCTGCCGAGGATGCAGCCGAGGAACCCGGCGGGCACCGAGATCAGGATCGGGAACGCCAGCGGGAACGGCGCGGTCGGGGACAGCGAATCCGAGAGCAGCGGTGCCAGACTCGGCCACACCAGCGGCCCGGTCAGGATCAGCGCGAGAGAGGTGAGCAGACCCGACAGTGCCCCGATCACGGCGCCGAGGGTGCGCATCCGTCGCCACAGCAGCGTCATGATGAGCACCGGGAAGTTCGCGCTGGCCGCGGTGGCGGTGGCCAGGGTCGCCAGGAAGGTCACGTTCTGGGTGCCGCCGATCACCAGCGTGACGCACACGGTGACGACCACCAGCACCACCGCGGCGATGCGGCCCACGGTCATCTCCTCGCGTTCGGGTCGCCGCAGGGTCTTGGCCCACAGGTCGTGTGCGACGGTGCTCGACGCGCTGAGCACCAGACCGGCGGACACCGCCAGCAGGGTCGCGATCGAGACCGCCACGACCAGGGCGAGCAGCAGGTCACCGGCGAAGCCGTCCCCGCCGCCGAGCCACACCGACAGCGCGGGCAGCGCCAGGTTGCCGCCCTTGCCGGCGACGGCCTCGCCGTCGGTACCGAGCGCCGCGCGTGCGGAGATGCCGAGGAAGGCGATCAGGACGTTGAATCCGCCGATCAGGCTGATCGCCCACACCGCGGACTTGCGGGCCTCGATGGCGTCGGGGACGGTGAAGAACCGCATCAGCACGTGCGGCAGGCCCACGGCGGACAGCGTGACCGCGACGGCCATCGACATGATGTTCCACGGGCCGTGGAAGGAGTTGCCCGAGGACAGGTACTCGCCGCCGAAGGTGCTGTTGTCGATCGCCTGTTCGATGATGTTGAGCGGGTTGGGGTCGATCCGGATCAGGACCAGCACCACGAGCAGCGCGACGACCGACATGAGCGCGACGGCCTTGATGATCTGCAGCCAGGTGGTGGCGAGCATGCCGCCGAAGAGCACGTAGCTCAGCATCAGCACGGCGGCGATGACGACGCCCCAGGTGAAGTCGATTCCGGCGAGCGCCTGCATCAGCACGCCACCGGCGACCATCTGGGCGAGCAGGTAGAAGATGCAGATGAACAGCGTGGAGATCGCGGACACGATCCGCACCGGCCCGGACCGCAGCCGGGTCGCCAGCGCGTCGGCGAAGGTGAATCGCCCGAGGTTGCGCAGCTTTTCGGCGATGAGGAACATCACCATGAGGAAGATGCCGCAGGCGAAGATGGCGTACACGATGCCGTCCATGCCGTAGAGGTAGGCCAACCCGGCGTAGCCGAGCAGCGAGGCGCTCGACAGGAAGTCACCGGCGATCGCGATGCCGTTCTTGCGGCCCGACATGCGTCCGCCGGCGGTCCAGAACTCGGCCGAGGTGCGGGTGCGGCGCGCGGCGAAGTAGGTGGCGACGAACGTCGTCGCGAGCAGCGCGACGGTGACGACGACCGCGGTGGTGTTGAATCCGTCAGACATTGCTGGTTTCCCCTCGGGTCGGTGAGCCGGTGTCCCCGCCGGCCGTGACGGCGGCCGCGGCCAGGGCGTCCCAGCGCCGCGCGCGCGTCGCACGTACCAGCCGGCCAGCAACATGACGGTGGCGACGTAGCCCAGGCCGAGGATCAACCCGATACTCAGCCCGGGCACCGGGCGTTTCGCGATGATCTCGGGGGCGAAGGCGGCGAAGCCGACCAGCAGGGCGAACGCGACGGCGAACACCGTCCAGGCGACGGTGAAGAACGCCCGCCGGTCGCGGCGCAGCCGGAGCATGCCTGGGCTGGCCCACAGGCGAGTCCAGTCCGGGGTCTCGGTGACAGGCATCGGTCCAGGTGATCCTTTCTCGGTGGCCGGCCCGGGGAGGGCCGCGGCCGGGAGGGTCGAGCGACGGGGGCGTGCCGGTTGGTTCCACCGGCTGCGGCATGTCACCCGCACCACACGGTAGGTGAACGTGTGTTTGTTTGTCTAGAGTCGGGCGGATTCTGCGGTATGTGCAGCTCTCGTCGATTTTCCTGCGATCGACCGGATCGCTTGCCGGTTGCCCTTGGAAAAACGTGCGTTCGTTTGTATGGTGGTACGGGAACCGGCCCATCGATGCCAGGAGGAACTTCATGACCGCGACTGGCGTACTGCCGGACACCACCGAGCGGGCCGACCTGCGCCGCGTGGTGCGCGAGATCGTCGAGGCCTACGCGCCGCCGCAGCGGATCGCCGAACTCGACGAGGCCCGCGCGTTCGATCTGCCGCTCTACGAGGCGCTCGGGCAGGCGGGGCTGATCGGGCTCGACGCCGACCCCGACGAACCCTGCGGGGCCGATCCCCGCCACCAGATCGTCGTCCTCGAGGAACTGGGCGCGGGCCCGACCTCGATGGCGGTGTGTCTGGTCGTGCAGTACATGGGCGTCGGGCTGCTGTCCGAGTACGGGACCGCGCGCCAGCGCGCCGAGATGCTCGGGCCGCTGCTCGGCGGGCGCGAGCGGGTGTCGTTCGCGTTGACCGAACCCGACGGCGGCACCGACGTCGCCCGGGTGATGCGCACCCGCGCCACGCAGTCCGGCGACGGCTGCTGGGTGATCGACGGCGCCAAGACGTGGATCTCGGGCCCGCTGCACGCCACCAACCTGATCGTGCTGGCCCGAACCGCCCCCGCGCAGGGCTCCGCGATCGACGGCATCACCATGTTCGTCGTGCCCGCCGCCGCCGCGGGGGTCACCGTCCGTGAACTCGACACGTTCGCCATCCACGGCCTCGACACCTGCGAGGTCACCTTCGACCACGTCACCGTCGGGCCCGATGCCGTGCTCGGCGAGGTCGACCGCGGCTTCCGACAGGTGATCGCCACCCTGAACGGGGAACGGCTCAACGCGGCGGCGGTCGCGCTCGGCATCGCCCGCGGCGCACTCGACGCCGCCGTCGACTACGGCCGCACCCGCCACGCCTTCGGCCGTCCGGTCGGCAGCTTCCAGGCCGGCCAGCACCGCCTCGCCGACGCCGCGATCGCGACCGAGGCCGCCCGGGCGCTGACCCGCCACGCCGCCGACGCGACCGCCACCGGGGCACGCCCCGACATCCTCAGCGCCATGGCCAAGGTCGCCGCCTCCGAGGCCGCGATCGCCGCCACCGACGCCGGGATGCGGCTCATGGGCGGGTCCGGGTTCAGCACCGAATACCCCATGCAGCGGTTGTTCCGCGACGCCCGCCTCTACACGTTCGCCCCGCTGACCAACGAGATGCTGCGCAACCACATCGGCGAGAAGTACCTCGGGCTGCCGCGCTCGTTCTGACCCGACCGTCCACCGCATCACCCGTCACGAAAGGCCACACATGACTGCCATCACCCCGTTCGCGGACGACCTGAATGCGCTGCCGGCGCTGGCGTCGCGCTACGTCGACGTCGAATCCCTGCCGTGGCGCCCGTCGGGTTACGACGGCATCGACATCAAGATCCTGCTCAAGGACGAGCGCAGCGGCCTGCTCACCGCCCTGTTCCGGTGGGCACCCGGATCGACCCTGCCGCTGCACGAGCACGTCCGCATCGAGCAGACCTGGGTGCTGGAGGGCAGCATCGTCGACGCCGAGGGCGAGACCACCGTCGGGAACTTCTCCTGGCGCCCGCAGGGCAACCAGCACCGTGCGTCGGCCCCCCACGGTGCGCTGGTGCTGTGCTTCTTCCTCGAACCCAACAAGTTCCTCGAAGGCCCGAACGCCGGGTCCACGCTGGAATGAGCCCGCGATTGGAGGCGCGCTCGTGAGCAGGACGACGGCACGTCGCACCCGGCTGTTCTCGCCGCTGACCCTGCGGGAGCTGACGATCGCGAATCGGTTGTGGGTCGCACCGATGTGTCAGTACTCCGCGCAGGACGGGATACCCAGCGACTGGCACCTCGTCCACCTGGGCACCTTCGCCAAGGGCGGTGCCGGGCTGTTGTTGACCGAGGCCACCGCGGTCACCGCCGACGGACGGATCAGCGTGGGCGACACCGGGCTGTGGAACGACGAGCAGGTCGACGCATTCGCCCGGATCAACCGCTTCATCGCCCGGCAGGGGGCCGTACCCGGGGTGCAGCTCGCCCACGCCGGGCGCAAGGCGTCGACCCACGTGCCGTGGCAGCAGAGCGGTTCGCTGCCACCCGGTGATGGTGGCTGGCGGACGGTCGGACCGTCGGCGATCGCCTCCGGCGATCTGGCGACGCCGGAGGCGATGACGGTCCGTGAGATCGGCGAGCTGGTCGTCGCGTTCGCCGACGCCGCGGCACGCGCCCGGCGCGCCGGATTCGAAGTGGTGGAGATCCACGCTGCGCACGGGTACCTGATCCACCAGTTCCTCTCGCCGTTGGCGAACCTGCGCACCGACGACTACGGTGGCGACTTCGAGCGCCGCACGAGGCTGCTGCGCGAGGTGATCGCCGCCGTCCGTGCGGTCTGGCCGCGGGATCTGCCCGTGTTCGTGCGGATCTCGGCGACCGACTGGGCCGAGGGCGGCTGGACCGTCGAGGACAGTGCCGCGTTGGCGCAGACGCTCGTCGGCACCGGTGTCGACCTGATCGACGTCTCCAGTGGCGGCCTGACCCCGGCGCAGAAGATCACCGTCGGGCCCGGCTATCAGGTACCGTTCGCGCGCCGGATTCGCGCCGCCGCACCGATCCCGGTCGCCGCGGTCGGCATGATCACCGAGGCCGCCCAGGCCGAGCAGGTGCTGGTCGACGGGTCCGCCGACGCCGTGTTCCTCGGCCGCACGCTGCTGCGGGAACCGTTGTGGCCGTTGAAGGCCGCCACTGAACTCGGCGCCGAACTCCACTGGCCGACACCGTACCGGTCGGCGCGCTACCGCGGCAGCATTCCCTGACCCGACCCACCGCCGACCGCACACCCGATACCCTGATGAAAGAACAATCGTTCGTCCGTGTCGTGGTGGGTGCTGCGCGGCCGGCGACCCCACAAGCGTCGAGCACTTCGACCGTGAAGGAGAACAACGATGTCCCAGAACACCCCCAGTCGCCATCAACTGCTCATAGACGGGAAATGGGTCGACCCCGTCGAGGGCGGCACCGTCGACACCGTCGATCCCTCGACCGGCACCAAACTCGCCGAACTCGCCGCCGGTGGCCCGCGTGATGTCGACCTCGCGGTGCAGGCCGCGCGCCGCGCCTTCGACGACGGCCCGTGGCGGCGGATGCCGGCCGAGGCCCGCGCCCGGATCCTGCACCGCTTCGCCGACCTGATCGAGGAACACGCCGACGAGATCGCCCTCATCGACACCCGCGACTGCGGCAAACCGTATGCGTTCATCCGCGACATCGACCTGCCGAACATGGCGGATCTGCTGCGCTACATGGCCGGCTGGACCACCAAGCTCGAAGGCCGCACCATCCCGCTCTCGCGCCAGAACCCCGGAGATTTCTTCTCCTACACCCGCCGCCAACCGGTAGGGGTCGTCGCGCAGATCATCCCGTGGAACGGTGCGGCACTCGCCGCGGTGTGGAAGCTGGCTCCCGCCCTGGCCGCCGGGTGCACCGTCGTGCTCAAGCCGGCCGAACTCGCCTCGCTCGCGCCGCTGCGCATCGCGGAGCTCGCCGTGGAAGCCGGCGTGCCGGACGGGGTGGTGAACGTGATCACCGGCACCGGCGCCGATGCGGGCGCACCGCTGGCGGCGCATCCGCTGGTGGACAAGGTGGCCTTCACCGGATCGGTGGAGACCGGCAAGAACATCGTCGTCGCGGCGGCGGCCAACCTCAGCAAGCTGACACTCGAACTCGGCGGCAAGTCCCCCAACGTCGTCTACGACGACGCCGACCTCGACATCGCCGTCGACGGTGTCCTCGGCGCCGTGCTCTACGCGCAGGGCGAGGCCTGCACCGCCGGGTCGCGGCTGTACGTGCAGCGCTCCATCCTCGACGAGGTCGCCGACCGGATCGCCGCCGCGGTCCCGAAGATCACCATCGGCCCCAGCGCCGAACGCGGTGTGCTTGTCGGGCCGATGATCTCCGCGCAGCATCGCAGTAAGGTCGGCGCGTTCGTCGAGGCCGCCCTCGGCGACGGCGCGCAGATCGTCGCCGGGGGCGCCCGCACCCGCGAACCCGGGTACTTCCTCGAACCCACCGTTCTCGGCGGGGTCCGTGACGACATGTCCGTCGCCCGCGACGAGATCTTCGGGCCGGTGGTCTCGCTGATGCCCTTCGACGACGAGGCCGAGGTGCTGCGCCGCGCCAACGACACCACCTACGGCCTCGCCGCCGGCGTGTGGACCACCAACGTGGGCCGCGCGCACCGCTTCGCCGAAGCCGTCAACGCCGGCGCCGTCTGGGTCAACTGCTACAACGTCTTCGACGCCGCACTGCCCTTCGGCGGCTTCAAGCACTCGGGCTGGGGCAAGGAGATGGGCGGCGAGGCGCTCGACGGATACCTGCAGAGCAAGGCGGTCACCGTGTCGCTGGCCTAGCTAGCCGCTAGCCACTTCGACCTTACAAGTCGCCGCGTGTCGGCTGCCCGAGGAGTTGGCCCGCGTCGATGCTCAGCTGGACGATCCCGCGGTTCTTCGCACCGTTCGTGGCGTTCCTCGATCCGAAGATCGGGCGGCCGTCGACGCCGATGGAGACGTATCTGCGGTTGAAGTTTCTGAAGTCCTGCTACGGGCTCGGGTTACGAGTCGCTGTGTCGGAAGGGTGACCGATTCGATCACCTGGCAACGGTTCTGCCGGATCCCGCTGGACGGTTCGGTGCCGCACCCGACGACGTTGATGAAGCTGACACCCGCTGCGGCTCGGCGGCGGTGGACGAGGCGCTGCTGGCCAAGGCCGCGGCGACGAAACTGCGCCGTACCGACCGGATTCGGGTCGACACCACGGTGGTGGCGGCGAACGTCGCCTACCCGACGGACTCCGGGCTGCCGGCGCAGGGCGGTGCGCCGCATCGCCGCGACCGGCGCGCGTATCCAGACCGCGGGTGGGGCGACGCGCACCCGGGTCCGCGACCGCTCCCGCGCGGCCGGTGCGCGCGCGCACGCGATCGCGGGGAAGCTGCGGACCCGCTCGGCGGCCGGTCGCGAGGAGGCGCCGGCCACCGTCCTGCGGGTGACCGGCGAGTTGGCGGAGCTGGCCGCGAGCGCGGTGGCCGCCGCGGAGGGGCTGCTGGCCAACGCGAAACGGGTGCTGCGACGCGCCCGGGTCCAGGCGGATGCGCTGCGTGCGCGCGGCGTGCGTGATCCGGTGGCGGGGCGCCGGCGTGGCCGGCTGGCCTGCGCGGTGGCCGATCTGGCCGAGTTGTTGGAGGCGAGGCGGCGCATCGTGGCGCAGTCTCGGCAGCGGATGCCGGGATCACGCCGGACGGCGCCACCCGGCGGGTCAGGCTGCACGACCCGGACGCGCGCCCGATCGCCAAGGGTCGCCTCGGGCGCCCGGTGGAGTTCGGCCACAAGGCCCAGGTCGTCGACAATATCGACGGCATCGTGCTCGATCACCGTATCGAGCAAGGTAATCCGCCCGATGGACGCAGCTAGCGCCCGCTCTCGAGCGGGTCGCGCGCCGCACCGGACAGGGTCCCCCGCACGGTCACCGCGGACCGCGGCTACGGCGAGGCAGCGGTGGACAACGCACTGACCGCGTTCGGGGTCGCCACCGTGGTGATCCCGCGCAAGGGGCGGCCGTCGCAGGCGCACCGCACCGCCGAGCACCGACCGGCGTTCCGGCGGGTGGTCAAGTGGCGCACCGGCAGCGAGGGGCGGATCAGCTCGCTCAAACCGCGGCTACGGTTGGGACCGCAGCCGCATCGACGGCACCGAAGGTACCCGTATCTGGGCCGGGGTCGGCGTGTTCGCCCACAACCTGATCAAGATCAGCAAGCTGGCCTGATCGGCGACGGCGCCCGCGCGCACCGATTCCGGCAGGCCGACTGTTTCAGGTCGAAGTAGCCATGTCCTACCCGCCAGTATCGAGTAGAGCCTCATGACGGAACGCCCTCTGCTCATCGTCGATGCCGCCAACGTCGTCGGCTCCGTCCCCGACGGGTGGTGGCGGGACCGAAGCGGCGCCACCGAGCGACTCCGCGACCTGCTCGTCCGGATCGCCGACGACGGTGTCGCCGGGTTGCCGGGTCCGTGCGAGGTCGTGCTCGTCATCGAGGGACATGCCCGCGGCATCGCCGGGGTGCCCGGTGTCGGGGTGATCGATAATCCCGGCAGCGGAGACGACCGGATCGTCGAGGTGGTCGCCGCGGCCGACGACCGCGTCGTGTATGTCGTCACGGCCGATCGGGAACTGCGTGCTCGGGTCGGTCGCCTCGGGGCCCGGGTGCTCGGTCCGTCGGCCGTTCGCGGGCGTTCCTGAACCTGTCGGTGGGTGCTGGTAGTGTGTCGCGCGCCGTTGTGGGTTTCACGAAAGTTGTTGGGCGACTTGGAGAAAACCGTTGCCGAACCGGCGTTCGACGGGTAGAGTCGACAGCATGTTCGACGAGCAGCGATCCCCGCAGGTGGCCCCGCCCACCACCGCGGAGATCGCCGCGGACACCCTGCTGCTGGCCGCCCTGGTCGGCGTGGCGCGCGCCGAGAACCGGCACGCCTACCACAAGGTGAACACCGCCGCCGAATTCCACCGCCGCTTCACGCGCCGCCGCACGGGCGTGCCCGAACGCCTGGCCACCGCCTGGTCGCACGCCGCGCACACCGAGATCGCCATCCACCTGGCCTGCTCGGCCACCACCGCCGCACAGTACGTCGAGGTGGGCCTCGCGCTGCGCGAGCGGCTGCCCCGCACCCGCGCCGCGTTCGCCGCCGGCGACCTCGACTACCCCAAGGCCCGGCGCATCGCCACCGCCACCACCGGATTCAGCGCCACCGTGACCGCCGCGGTGGAGGCCGCCGCCCTCGCGCTCGCCGAGCGCTGCGCCCCGGCCGGGTTCGCCACCGAACTCGAGGACCTGCTGATCCGCACCGCCCCCGACGAACACGCCGAGCTGCGCAAGGACGCCGTGGCGCGGGCGCGGCGGCTGCGGCGCCGCAACCGCGGCACCACCCACCGCATCGAGGCCGACCTGGCCCCGCACGAGGCCGCCGCGGTGTGGCAGCGCATCGGCGAGGTCGCGGCCACCGTCTGCGGACACGACCCCCGCGACACCCCGTCATCGCCTCGTCGAGGCCTACCTCGCGATCATGCACGGCGAGGACCACCTCGCCTGCACCTGCGGGCGCGGCGACTGCACCGCCGACCCCACCCCACCGTCGCGGCGCACACCGCTGGTACAGATCACCGTCGACGCCGCGACCCTGCTCGGGCTGCGCAGCGAGCCGGCGTTCCTGCCCGGACACGGCCCCATCGACCCCGACCTCGCTCGCGACCTCGCGCAGAACTCGACCTGGCAACCGATTTTGGTCGAACTCGTCGACCTCGCCGTCGCCGCCGGCATCCTCACCCCCGAGCAGGCAGCAGCCGTCACCGACACGACGCACACGCCGGCCGAGCCCGCGGTCGCGCCCGACGCCGCCACCGAGGTGACGCACGCGCCGGCTCTCGACACCGAGACCGCGCCCGATCCCGACCCCGACACGATCGTCGAACCCGGCGCCGACCCCGCATCCCCCACCGAGCACCCGGCACCGGCGACGGCACCGGCGCCCGCCGATTCGCCCGTCGAATCCGCCCTGCACACCCGCCTGTGCCACCCGCTGCTCGCGACGTTCGCCGCGCGCGGTACCCGCCGCCGCGCGGGCTACCTCCCGTCCTGCGCGCCCAAGCCGGTCCTGGTCCCCGTCGTGGCGGCCGATCTCTACGAGCGGTTCACCGACCTGCTCGCCACCTGCCCCGAGTTCGCCGATGGCATCCACCCCGACGGGCACGGCGGCCTGCTCGTCCCGCCCGCCGGGGCACTGACCTACCGGCCCAACGCCGAGACCGCCGCCCTGGTGCGGGCGCGGGACCGGCACTGCCGCTTCCCCTACTGCACCATGCCCGCCGCCCGCTGCCAACTCGACCACATCCGGCCCTTCGACCACCGCAACCCGCGCGCCGGGGGATGGACGATCGCGTCAGATCTGCAGTCTCTGTGTGCCTTTCACCATGCGCTGAAGACCGCCGGGCTCTGGCACGCCCGCGCCCTGCCCGGCACCGCGATCCTGTGGACCGGACCCCGCGGCGACCACCACCTCACGCTGCCCGCCGGCGGACTCACCCCCGTCCCCGCCACCACCGACCTCACCCCCGCGGACGACACCCCCGAGGACCGAGACGACCCGCCGTTCTAGCTACTTCGACCTGAGTGTGCCCTGAAAGTTGAGTGATGACGATGTAGAAGATCGTTGGAGCGAGACGTGCTGTGCCAGTGATTGAAGGTTGGCCCTCCGGGTGCGCCGTGCTGATCACCGACGACACCTATTTGGTAATGCGCTCCCGGTCGCGAAGTCAACGATCCGTGCGGCGTGTCGCCGCAGGTCAACCGCCATCAGTCGACACCGCCAGAATTCAAGATCGAAATAGCCCGGAACGCCGGGCTTGGGTCGGTTCGACGACCGGCCCGGTGCGTCGCCTGCGAACCGATTGCTCTCCGCGTGCGTCGGAACTTGTGCCGGCGAGCGAATTGGGGGAGCGCACCGTGGGATACCAGACGACATTCTCGGGTTCGGTCGGGATCGAACCGCCGCTCAATTCGAGCGAGCGCGAGTACCTTCGGCGGTTCGCGAACAGTCGGCGAGTGCGGCGCCGCGAGGGGCCCTACTGGGTCGGCTCGAGAGGTTCCGTCGATGACGGGGATTCCATCGACGCTGGGGAATCCGCTGTGCTCGACCGCAACACGCCTCCGTTCGGACAGCCCGGGCTCTGGTGCCAGTGGGTGCCCACCGACGACGGCCGCGCGCTGGTCTGGAACGGCCACGAGAAGTTCTACCGGTCGTCCGGATGGATGCGGTACCTCGTCGACACGTTCCTGCGCCCGGGCGCGACCTTGAGGAGCGAGTGGTGCGATCCGTTGTCAACCTGGAGTTATCCGGAGGAACTCGCGACGTTCTCCTTCGATCATGTGTGCAATGGCGAGATCCTGGCCACTGGACAAGATGGTGCGAGCTGGCGCATCGAGGTCGTCGACAACGACGTTGCGGTGTGGGAGATCACCGGGCCGGCGCCGGTGGAATACGTCGTGTTCGTCATCGACCGCGCCCAGGACTTCAACCTGACCCGCGAGTTCGACGCTGCACACGACATCGGGAGAAACCAATTCAGTCGGCTCGCGATATCCGATCCGAAAACGGCCGCAGCGGTTCGCGAGTGCGTGCGCATGGTGCATCCCGGCGTAACCGACGGCGCGCTGGATGGACGCCCGGCGCTCGTCGACGAGTCGATCGGGCTGCGGGTCAGCATTCTCGACAGCTGCGTACGCGTCGGGCTGCTCGCCGAGCATGCGCTCCCCGAGGCGGAACGAACGTTCTCGATCGTGCAGCGCCTCGTTGCCGAGTTCAGCGAGCGTCTCGGCTGGGTCTCCTACGATCCCGCGCAACGAGTTGCGGTCCGACCGACGGATCGATTCCGGCACCGCGCGATCGATGTCGTCAGTGGTTGGACCGAGGAGCCCGACGGGAGGTACATGTGGGGCGTGGTGTGAGCCGGGCTAATCCGCGGTGCCGGCGGGGACGACCCATTCCGTCGGTTGGTCGGTGATGCTGGCGATGCGTTCGAAGTCCCGGTCGTAGTGCAGTACGACCAGTCCAGCGCGCTCGGCCGTGGCGGCGATGACGAGGTCGCCGAGTTTGACAGTGCGGTACAGCCCCTGGCCGACGAGTTCGCCTTGCACATCCAGAGCGCGGTCCAGCACCGACTGATCGATCTCCGCCTGTGGCCACGACGACCGTGCCGACCGGGTACGGTGCCAGGCGGGTCCGCTTCGGGCACTGACGCCGGCCTCGAGATCGGTAACCGTGCAGCGGGCTACCAGTCCGGCCTCGATCAACGGACGTAGGCGGGCCGCGATCGGTGGCTGCGCGATGCGCGCCACGGCCGAGGTATCCGCGAGGAAGTACGCGTTCAGCCCCACGCTGCACGCCGCTGTTCGTCGTCCGCCAGATCGGCGCTGCCGGCGACCGCTTCGTCGTCCAACAGTGCTTGGCGCCGCGCGGCGAGGGCAAGGACTTCCTCGAGCGCGCGGTTCACCGTCCCCTTGATGGTGGAGGTGCCGAGCAGCGCACGGACCTGCTCGAGCTTGACGTCATCCACGTCCACCAGTCGTTTCGTCATACCAGCGAGTATGTCCGATGACGTGTCGGCAGATATACCCGTCGTTCGCGTCGCAGGTGCCGAGACGGCGATGGCCCTCCGCCTATCGGAAGACCCGTCCGCGGACTCGGACACGAAGGCCGGGCGGAGCGCGTCGGCGCTCCGCCCGGTGTCGTGAGTAGACCGGAACCCTGGGTGTGTCTGTCAGTCGCGGAAGGGTTGTTTGACCCAGCCCTGATCCCAGTTGGAGACCTGGTGGGTGCGGCCGAGGAGTTCCTGGAAATACCAGGTGCCGTCGCGTTTGACGAACTGGTCGGTGTAGTTGATGGTGAGGATCACTGGGTCCTTCGCGGTGGGGTCCTGGCTGTTCTCGATGGTGCACAGGCACAGCAGGTAGAAGCGTCCGGTGGCGCTCTGCCCGTCGGCGGCGAGGTCGATCTGCGGGGCGATCATGTAGTGCAGCGCCCAGCTGATCTTGTCCGACAGCGCCCGGAAGTGGGCCTTGATCTCGTCGTGTCCGGTCATGGAACCACCCTCGCCGTCGACGACCCAGCGGCCGTCCTCGACGAACAGGGCGGCGATCCCGTCGGGGTCGTAGCTGTTGTCGCAGAAGTTGGCGTAGCGGTACTTGAGTTGTTCGATGGCGCGGACGTCTTCGAGGCGGGTCAGGCGTGCGGCGAGTTCGGCGACGGTGACGTCGGCGGTGGTGGTGCTCATCGTGGGGATCCTTTTCTGTGTCGTCAGGAGATCTGGGCGAGGACCTTGGAGACGGTTTCGAGGTTGCGCATCCCTTCGCCGGGGTCGTCGGCGGGGTCGACCCACAGCACCGCGCGTTCGACACCGAGTTCCCGGTAGGTGTCGAGGACGGCGGGGTCCGGTGGCGCGGATGCGACGGCGACACCGACGGAGGCGGGGTCGCGACCGGATTCCTCGACGACGCGGCGGAATTCGGGGATGGCCTTCGCCAGGGTGACGTCGTCCGGGCCGGGGACGACATACCAGGCATCGGCCCATTGCGCGGCGTGGCGCATGCCGGTGGGCCCGGCGCCGCCGAAGTAGACACGCGGTCCCTGCGGTTGTGCGGGCTTGGGCCACGCCCAGGACGGTTCGAGGTGCGCGCGGGGGCCGTCGAAGCTTGCCACCTCTTGGGTCCACAGCGCCTGCATGACCTTGACCTTGTCGCGGACGGTGGAGAAGCGCTGTTTCCACACCACGCCGTGCGCCTCGGCCTCCTCGGCGTTCCAGCCGGTCGCGACGCCGAACACGACGCGGCCGCCGGAGAGGTGGTCGAGGGTGGCGATCTGTTTGGCCTTCGCGATCGGGTCGTGCTGGGCGAGCAGGCACGACCCGGTGCCGAGGGTGATGGTGTCGGTGG
>DATDBL010000120.1:0-23121 GCA_036524855.1 Aldersonia sp.
CAGTGACCCGTCGCGCGAGGTCCACCGGGACCGGTGCATGTCGGAGGAGATGGAGCAGCTCGAGCAGCGCCGCCTGTTCCTCGTCGTCGGCGAGCAGGACGAGACCGCCCGCCCGACCGCTACTCGCAGCAGACGTTGGCCGAGAAACGCCGACCACCGCCACAAGAACAACACGATGTTCGACGGCGCGAAAGCAGCGTACACATTCGACAAAACGCCGTCGTTCACCAAGATGATTCGGGAGTCCGCACAGTGGGTCGATGCGCATGTACCGGCACACGACATCGGGGAGATCGCAAACCACGGGCTGGAGAGCAGCGCCAGGTCGTTCTACTCGTACGGTTCCAGCTTCATCCGCGCCTACAAGTGGATGACGGACTTCACCGGCGGCGGCACCGTGTTCACGCTCATCGCCGATGCTCGCTCGCGGTCACGCTGAACATGGTCGAGTACGCGGTGTGCCCGTTCGAGGCTGCGTCCCGAGCCCCGGGTGGTGTCCGGCCCGATCCGGTGCGGTTCGAACCGGCGGTCGCTGCCTGGTCGACGGAGTTGTTCAGCTTGTAGCTCCCGTACCTGGTTCAGGGCTTGTCGCCGTTGGTCCTCAGCCGCACCGGCGCGTGACCGTGTTTGATGAGTGTCAGGCCGGCCAACAGCGCTTCGCATCGACGAGCGCGCGAGTACCTTTCCAGTAACCCTGGCGGTGATGCGACAACCCCGCGAGGGCCGGTAACCCTGGACCGCCTGCGTTTCGGCGGGGACGGAGCATGAGTACGCGATGAGCGAGGGACCGTCGTCGGACACCGGCCACTCCGCAGCGGCGAGTGTGCTCGGCTACCTTCATCAGACGCGGTGGGGGCTTCTAGAGCTACTGCGGTCACGGGCGACCGACCCCGGCCGCAGTCTCACGATGGAGATGTACGACGACATCGCGTGGGAACAGGGCGGAACGCCGACCGAGTTGAAGCAGCTGAAGCTCCACGTCTCAGCGCTGCGCAACTTGACCGACGCGTCCAGCGACATGTGGCGCACCTTGCGCGTATGGATGGATGCCGGACGTGCGGGGGACCCGTATGGTCCGATCCTCACGCTCATCACCAACAGCACCGCCGGAGAGGGATCTGCGGCCTCGAATCTCCGTGTTTCCGGACGTGACGTCGCAACTGCGCTTGCTCGACTCGAAGGCACGGCGCAGAAATCCACGGCCGTGGACACGAAGACGGCCCGTGAACAGTTCCTCCGGCTGACTCCCGCCGAACGGGCGGCGTTCGTCGGGCGGATCCACATCGCCGATCAGTCCGCGGATCTGGATGGTGTCGACGAGGACGTCGCTGTCCTGCTCCGCCCAGGCGCGCCGACCGAGCAGTTCGATACGTACCTGGACCTGGTCTGGGCTTGGTGGGGGCGGACCTCCATCGCGATGCTGAGCGGCAAGAGGCCCGCTGTGTCGGTGACAGAGACGCTCACGGCCCTCGAACGCATCCGGGACCAGTTCACCCGCGACAACCTCCCGTCCCTCATCGACGCCGGGGACATCGACCCCGATAGCCTCCGACACGAGGACCGGACTTATGTGCACCAGCTGAAACTCCTCAACCTGGCACTCCGACCGCTTCAGAAGGCGATCCTCGACTACCAGCGCGCGTACCTTCAGGAGACCCGCTGGCTCGACGTGCATCTGGTCGACTACGACGAGTTGGACAAGTTCACCTCACGCCTGATCGACGAGTGGGAGCGAGAGTTCGACCACATGTGCGCGGGGCTCCCCGATGACGTGAGCGAGGCGGATAAGCAGGCAGCGGGCAGGGACCTTCTTCACGCGCTCAGCGACTCGACTCTGTCGATCCGGGCCAAGTTCCAGGAGCCGTTTCACGCCCGTGGCCAGCGGCACGCACTGGCCGATGATCAGAGGATCGGCTGGCACCCCGAGTTCGAGGCGCATCTCGCCGCACTTCTCCTTCCCGGTGCGTAAGTCGCCATCCCCCGGGCGGCATGATGTGGAGCCGACCTCCCGAATCGGCCCATACCCTGGCGGTTCGTGGCACCGTGCACAGTCATGCGACAGTGGAGTGAACGCACATCAGCCGTGGCTGACCTGTTGAACCCCGCCGTGATCGCCGCAGTCATCGCGGCCGCCGCAGTCCAGTACGAACGTCGCGCGGGGACGCCAATGCCCTTCGAGCTGTCGTTTCTCGTGGTCCCACTGGTCCTGCATCGGGACACGCGCACCGCACTACCTACGCGCGTCGACTCCCATCTCGCCCGGTGGATCAACTCCAACCCGGTTCTAGCCGCTGGGTTCGGTGTCCGGGCCAAAGCACTCGTTGAACCTGTCAGGGAGGGCATCCGTTTCGGATTACGCCACGGGGCACTTGACCTGGACGGAGCGAACATCACTGGTCAGCTTCGGCGTCGCCGCCCTGCCAACATTGGAGACATCGCCCAGATCATTTCGAAGGCCGGCTTCGTGGGACGATGGTTCGCCCAGATCGAATCATCCGCTACCGCGTTCGCTATACTCGGTGTGGAAGTCTTAAGACGGTGCAGCTACTCGCGTTGGCGCTCTACGCGCACGATGGCCGCCGCCGTGACGTCCGATTCCTACCCGGCCGGCTGAACATCGTCACCGGCGAATCCAAGACCGGTAAGAGCGCGCTGCTAGCGATCACGGAGTTCTGTCTCGGCCGCGACACCTACCTCGTTCCAGCAGGACCCATCACTGACCACGTCGCCTGGTACGGATCGCTGTGGCAACTCACCGAAGCCCTGGACGGCCCGCGCGCGTTCGTCGGGCGACCCGCACCGCCGACGGGGCAAGCATCAACGCAGCGGGCGATGCTCGAGTTCGGAGGCTCCGCCATGGACCTATTCGACTACGCAGACCTAATCGAGAACGCCGACAGCGACAGCGTTCGTCGCCAGCTCGGTCGCCGAATCGGCATCGCTGAGAACGTCATCGAGTCGAAAGGGGGCGGTGTCGGCCAGGCCCCGTTCGAGGCTCATCTGGGCCACGCTTCGTGGTTGTGCCTCCAGGATCAAGGCGAGATCGCAAACCAGAATCTGCTATTCCACCGGCAAGCTGAATACGCCGTCGCGCAGCACCTGAAAGACACGATCCCCTACTTCCTCGGAGCAGTCCCGGCCGATGCCGCCGCAAAGAAGGTGGCGATCAGGGACGCCAACCGCGCGCAGAGGCGGGCCGAGTCGGCACTCCACGCAGCTGAGCAGGAGGCACAGGCGGTTGAGGCGAATCTTCGTGGCCTTCTCGCGGAGGCCTACGTCGCGGGGTTGACGGACGAGCACGGCCTCACCGAAAGCGCTCAGATACTGGAGGCCCTTCGTGCCGCCGTTCACCCCCCACGCGCGGGCGATAGCGCGCCGAAGATGCCCGAGGAGGTGTCGCAGTCCGGGTCGATCGAACTCCAAGACCGCCGCAGAGGTCTGATGCGTCAGCGCGTGGAACTACGCGACCAGCTCGAGATCGTGATGAACGACCGAGACCTCCTACTCGACCGCGCCGAAGCGGAACGGGAGTTCGTCGGCGCTGTCGAGCTTCACGCCGGGCGTCTCACTGGTCTTGAGCTCCTGCCGACCAGCGGAGACGTGCCAACCGAACCGGACAGCTCCTGCCCGGTGTGTGGCGCCGACCTCGCGGAACCCGACCCGGGTGTCACCGCGCTTGTCGAGCGACTCCAGAGCCTCCGTGACGAGTTGACGTTGCTCGATGGTGCTCCGGGTTCCCGTCGAGAGATCCTGGCATCCATCGAGGCCGAAGCAGATCGGCTCCGTCAGGAGCTGGCAGCGGTGGAATCCGCTGTTCAGGCCCTCGACGCGGCGGACGAGACGCTTCGTGCTCAACGCGAAGCAGACGCGGCGAGAAACTACACCCGTGGGCGCGTGGAGGCGCTCCTGGGAGTCATGACGACTGGCACCGGTAATGCCCTAGAACGTCTCCGCCGCAACGTGAATGAAGCGAACGAGCGGGTCGCTCGGCTGCTCGCTGAACTCGATCCGGACATCGACAGGGAACAGCTGCTATCGAGGCTCAACATCGTCGGCCGCACCATGACCGAACTGGCTCAGCGTCTTGGACTCGAGCATGTCGAGGACGGTGTTCGCCTCGATCTCGCGAACCTCACGGTGGTGACCGACTCCAGTGACGGGCCGTTGCCACTCCAGCGTATCGGCAGCGCAGCGAACTGGATCGGATACCACCTCGCGACCCATCTCGCCCTCCACCGGTACTTCGTGGAGAACAATCGCCCCGTACCTCGCTTTCTGATGATCGACCAGCCGACGCAAGCGTTCTACCCGTCGGACATCGCCAAGAACGCTGGAACTGTCGACGATGCGGACCGCGCCGCCGTGCTCGCCATGTTCACCGTCATGCGCGACGTGGTCGAGGTATTGGCGCCACGAATGCAGATCATCGTGAGCGACCATGCCGACCTCGTCGAGGAGCAGTGGTTCCAGGAGGCAGTCGTGCACCGCTGGCGCGGCGGTACCCGCCTTGTGCCAGCGGAGTGGATCGAAGACGAAGAGCCCCCCGCCTCCGGTGACCAGCCCCAGAACTGATCCGTAAATGGATGAGTGGGCAGGCCGACCGGCCCGTGCTGCTATCGGTACGGACCGAAGAACCGCTCGCTGGCGAGGTTGATCATGTGCGTCGGCTCGTCGGCGTTCACACGCTCGGTCTCCCAGGCCCGTTCGGCGAGTAACTTGCGCATCGTCCTCCGCTCCCGGCCCACGCCGCACCACCTAATCTTCGCGGTCGAGAACGCGCTTCGCCGCGGTTCGGAGCGCCGGTGACGTCGGAGGTCGTGCTAAGCCATCGGCGCCGCGTCCGGTCACCTGCGAGTCGGTGGAGCCGCTGAGCGACCCACTGGAAGCCGAAGACGCGGGGTTGCAGATGCTCGACCTCGGCGCATCGGTCACCCGGATCGCCAAGAGCGACCCAGACCGACAAGGACACGATCAAGTCGCCGCCAAAGCCGAATCCAGCACGCCGCGCGTGATGCCCTCGACGCCGGGCAACACGACCTCGAACAGGCCGCCATCATCGGCGTTTCGAAGCCGATGGCGACCACCAGGCCGTGCGCGTTTGCTCTCCGCGCCGCGGTTCCAGTTCCGCTACGTCGCCCAGGCCATCACCAACGAACGGGGCCGCGAACGCGCCGACGCCGCCGCACGACGCCGGTCGCGATGACGCGGTGACCAGGTATCCGCGGCTGCCGGCCGCGCACACGGCGGCCGAGACCCGGTGCAAAATCGGAGGCGCGCGGCACCGTGGTCCGCTCGCGGCCTCCTCGCCCTCGACGAGGAGACGCAGACCCGGCAGCGGGACTCCCCCTGGATGCGCGGACGCGCAGCAAACCCCCAACGGCGCCGACGTCACCGAGGACTTCATCGCCGCCCCGAGCGTGCGCGGGGTGGCTGACCCGACAACAAGCGCTCATCCTCGGCCGCGACACCGCCGACGAAGTGCCCGAGGGCTCCGTCGACAGGAACACCGAAGACGATCCATCCGACGACCAGACCCCATAGCAAGCTGTGGACCCGTTGTGGACCAAACAGGGCCGCGAAACCCTCACCACTACCGGGGTACTCGCATCCACGGTGCGACCCGACAATGATGGCTCCGCGAACAGATCCAGGCCCGTTGCGACAGAACGCTATTCGTTGAGCCCCATCCGAGCTCGAATGGAAACCGGTCAAGTGCGCTACCGAAGGCTTTGACCTGCGGAAACACCCGGAGAACGCGCTCCCGTCTCAGCGCGCTGGTATCGAACCTCTCCCCTGACCTACACTCAGAAACAGGTCCTGACCAGCGCAAACGCCGCGTTGTCGGGCTGACAGGATTTGAACCTGCGACCACTTGACCCCCAGTCAAGTGCGCTACCAAACTGCGCCACAGCCCGTTGCCCCCGCGCTGCGGGTGCCCGACGAGGTTACCGCAGCCCCAACCCGGAGAGCCAATCACCCCCGAGCGTGCCGGCCACCATCACAACCGCCACCAGGAACCACTCACGACCGCCGCTCCCGCTTCTCCCGCACCCGCACCGCGACCCGCACCGGACTGCCCTCGAAGCCGAACTCCTCGCGCAGCCGCCGCTCCAGGAACCGCCGGTAGCCGGCCTCGAGGAAACCGGTCGTGAACAGCACGATCGTCGGTGGACGCGTCCCCGCCTGCGTGGCGAACAGCACTCGCGGCAGCCGGCCGCCGCGCATCGGCGGCGGTGTCGCGGCGACGACCTCCTTCAGCCACTGGTTCAACCGTCCGGTCGAAATTCGCTTGTCCCACGACTCGAGCGCGGTCTCCATCGCCGGCACAAGTTTCTGCACCGCCCGGCCGGTCCGCGCCGAGATGTTGACCCGCGCCGCCCACGGCACCCGCGACAGGTCCCGCTCCACCTCGCGCCCCAACTCGTGGCGGCGGTCCTCGTCGACGAGGTCCCACTTGTTGAACGCGATCACCAGTGCACGCCCGGCGTCGACGATCATCGACAGCACTCGCTGATCCTGCTCGGTGATCGGCTCCGACGCGTCGATCAGCAAGACCACCACCTCCGCGGCCTCGATCGCCGACTTCGTCCGCAACGACGCGTAGAATTCCGCCCCGCTGGACTGGCTGACCCGCTTGCGAAGCCCCGCCGTGTCGACGAACCGCCACGTCTTGCCGCCGAGTTCGACCAGCGAGTCCACCGGGTCGACGGTCGTGCCCGCGACCTCGTGCACCACCGAGCGTTCGTCGCCGGACAGCTTGTTGAGCAGGCTCGACTTGCCGACGTTCGGCTTGCCGACCAGCGCGACCCGACGCGGCCCCTGGACCGCGAACCCCTCGCGCGGCGTCTCCGGCAACGCCGCGAGCACGTCGTCGAGCAGGTCGCCCGTGCCGCGGCCGTGCGCCGCGCTGACCATACGCGGCTCCCCCAGCCCCAACGACCACAGCGCCGCCGCCTCGGCCTCGAGCCGCTCGTCGTCGACCTTGTTCGCCACCAGGATCACCGGCGTCTTGGATCGGCGCAGCACCTTCGCGACCGCCTCGTCGGTCGCCGTCGCTCCGACCACGGCGTCCACAACGAGGATGATCGCGTCCGCGGTCTGCATCGCCAGATCGGCCTGCCGCGCCACGGACTGCTGCAGCCCCTTCGCGTCGGGTTCCCAGCCCCCGGTGTCCTGCACGAGGAACTTGCGCCCCGCCCAGTTCGCCTCGTACGACACGCGGTCACGGGTGACGCCGGGGACGTCCTCGACCACCGCCTCGCGCCGGCCGAGAATCCGGTTCACCAGGGTCGACTTGCCCACGTTGGGCCGCCCGACCACGGCGAGCGTCGGCATAGGGACATGCTCGACGTCCTCCCCGTCGACGGCCTGCTCCGCGAGGTCCCAGTCGCCCTCCGCGGTCCAGATGCCGTCGGCGGCATAGTCGTTGCTCACTGGTCTCTTCCCGTGCTCACTGATCTCTTCCCGTTCTCACTGCACGGCCCCGGTCGTCTCGGTCACGATCCGGTGCAATTCATCGATGACCGTCTCTTTTCCGAGGTCGCTGGTGTCGACGATCACCGCATCCGACGCGGGCCGCAGCGGCGACACCTTCCGGGTGGAGTCGAGGCGGTCGCGGCGCTGCACGTCGGCGAGCACACCCTCGTAGTCGTCCCCGCGGCCCTCGGCGATGTTCTGCTCGTTGCGCCGCGTCGCCCGCGCCTCCGGCGACGCGGTCAGGTAGATCTTCACGTCGGCGTCGGGGAAGACGACGGTCCCGATGTCGCGGCCCTCCACGACGATCCGCGCGGCCCGCTCGCTCAGCTCGCGCTGCCATGCCACGAGCAGCGCCCGCACCTCCGGCACCGCGGACACCGCGGACACCGCACCCGTCACGACTTTGCCACGGATCTCGTCGCCGACGTCCTCGTCGCCGAGCACGATCCGCTCGGCCGACGGGTCGGTGCCGATGGTCAGCGCGAGGTCCTCGACGGCCGCGGCGATCGCGGCGGGGTCGTCGAGGTCGACACCGCGGCGCAGCGCCTGCAGCGTCGCGACCCGGTACATCGCCCCGGTGTCGAGATAGTCGGCGTCGATCCGCCGCGCCAGCAGCCGCGACACACTCGATTTACCCGTGCCCGACGGGCCATCCATCGCAACGATCATCGGTTCCCTCACAGCCCTACCACCTCGTACAACTTGCCGACCTCGGTGCGCCCCAGCACACGCAGGGTGCCCGGGCGTTGATCGCCCAGCGCGACCGGGCCGACGTTCGTGCGAACCAGCCGGGTCACCGGGTGCCCGACCGCCTCTAGCAGCCGCCGCACGATGTGCTTGCGGCCCTCGTGCAGCACCACCCGCACCAGCGATCGCCCCTCCCCCACCTCGAGCACGGTGAACCGGTCGACCTCGGCGAGCCCGTCGTCGAGCTCCACTCCCTCACGCAGCTGCTTCGCCACGGGGCGGAGAACCTCGCCGTCCACGGTCGCGAGATAGGTCTTGGACACCTCGTACGACGGGTGCATCAGCCGGTGCGCGAGTTCGCCGTCGTTGGTCAGCAGCAACAGTCCCTCGGTGTCGGCATCAAGGCGTCCGACGTGGAACAGCCGCTGCCCGGCGGCGACCCGCTCGGCGACGATGTCGCCCACGCACGGTCGCCCGAGGTCGTCGGACATCGTCGACTGCCAGCCGCGGGGCTTGTTCAGCGCGAGGTGCACGAGTTCCTCGCGCACGACGATCCGGGTTCCGTCGACCCGGACGACGGCGGTGTCGGGGTCGATGCGCAACCCCTGCTCGGTGACAATCCGGCCGTCGACCTCGACGCGTCCCGCCGCGATCATCTGCTCGGCCGCGCGCCGCGACGCCACCCCCGCCTGCGCCAGCACCTTCTGCAGCCGCACCCCCTCGCCGGCGGGCAGCTGGCCGTGTCCGCCGTCCTCGGCGTACTGGTGGCGCGCGGGTTTGGCGTTGCTCGGTTTCGGCGGCTGCACCCGCGCACGCTGCGGCTTGGGCTTCGGCTTCCCCGTGCCGCGCTTGCCGGCGCTGCTCTTGCCGGCACTGCTCTTGCCGGCACCGTTTTTCTCGGCGGTGCGTTTGGGTTTCTTGCGGTCCGGTGTGCCATCACGGCGAGCGGGCTTGTTCACTGCGTCCTTCTACTCCTGGGTCCTTTTCAGTCCTAGCTAGTCATCCGCGAGGTCGGGCAGTGGCTCGGGCTCGCCCCGGCGGCGCAACCGCAGGTATCGCGGATCGGTCTCCACACTGTCGTTGATCTCGTCGATGAGGTCGACATCGGGCAACAGCGGCGCCAGCGGGGGCAGGTCCTCCAGCGACGCGAGACCGATTCGTTCGAGGAACAACTCCGTCGTGCAGTACAACGTCGCGTTCGTCTCCCGGTCGATTCCGGCCTCGGCGATGAGTCCCCGGGCGAGCAGAGTACGCATCACCCCGTCGACGTTGACCCCCCGCACGGCACCGACCCGCGCCCTCGTCACCGGTTGACGGTAGGCGATCACCGCCAGCGTTTCCAATGCCGCCCGTGTGAGCTTGGACCGGGCGCCGTCGAGCAGCATCCGTTCGACGTAGGGCGCGAACTCGCTACGGGTGTAGTACCGCCAGCCGTCGCCGACGAAACGCAGGTCCATGCCGCTGCGCCGCGACGACAGTTCGGCCGCCATCTCCCGCAGCACGCGCTGCACCCGCCCGGTGGTGTCGCCGACCGCGGCGGCGAGCTGGTCGGCGGGGGCCGGGGCGTCGACGATCAGCAGCATCGCCTCGAGCGCGCCGCGCAGTTCGTCCTCGTCGAGGATTTCGAGCGGCAGTTCGGTCGCGTCGTGGTTGGTCGCTTCGTGGTCGGTCGCTTCGTGGTCGGTCGCGTCGTGGTCGGTCGCTTCGTGGTCGGTCGCTTCGTGGTCGGTCGCTTCGTGGTCGGTCGCTTCGTGGTTGGTCACAGATAGTCCTCGTCAATCACTGAGTCCGCTGTGTTCATCTGGTCCGCCGCGTCTCCGGTTCCGGTCCAAGTCACCGCGAGGTCACCGAGCGGTTCGGGCTGCTCGAAGTCGATCGCCTTCTGGCGATAGAGCTCCAGCAATCCCAGGAACCGGGCCACGATCTGCACCGGGACCGTGCAGTCGGCGACAATGTCGGCGAAACGCACCCACGTCCCGGCGCCGCGGTCCGTGAGCAGCCTCAGCACTGTCTTCGCCTCCTCGGCCACCGAGACCTTCGGGTCGTGCAGGTGGTCGAGGCCGACCGACGGCACCGGGCGCGGCCGGAACGCGATCGCCGCGATCTGCGCGAATTCCTCCGGATGCACCCCGATGAGTACCTCGGGCAGCAGGTCGGTGAAGGGGTCCTCGAGGGCGACCGAGCGCGGGTACTGGCGCAGCGCCGCCGCCTCCAGTTCGGCGAGCAGTCCCGCGACTCGCTTGAACGCCCGATATTGCAGCAGCCGCGCGAAGAGCAGATCGCGCGCCTCGAGCAGCGCGAGGTCCTCGGGGTCTTCGACGTCCCCGCCGGCGGGCAGCAGCCGCGCGGCCTTGAGGTCGAGCAGGGTCGCCGCGACAACGAGGAACTCCGTGGTGACGTCGAGTTCGAGTTCGGTGCCGAGCGTCTTGGTGTAGGCGATGAACTCGTCGGTGACCTGGTGCAGCGCGACCTCGGTGACGTCGAGCTTGCGCTGCCCGATCAGGTTGAGCAGCAGGTCGAACGGGCCCTCGAAGTTGCGCAGGCGGACGTGGAATCCCTCGGCCGCGCTCGAATCAGCCTCAGCGACCACGCCGGCAGGTAACGTCACTGCCCGGACCGGTACACGACCTCGCGCGCCAGCGCCCGATATGCTTCCGCCCCAGCCGATTTCGACGCCCATGAGGTGATGGGCTCGCCTGCGACGCTGGTTTCGGGGAAGCGCACGGTGCGGGTGATGACGGTGTCGAACACGGTGTCGCCGAACACCTCGACCACCCGGGCCATCACCTCGCGCGCGTGCAGCGTGCGCGCGTCGAACATTGTCACGAGGATGCCGGTGAGTTCGAGTTTGGGGTTGAGCCGGTCGTGCACCTTCTCGACGGTGTCGTTGAGCAGCGCCAGCCCGCGCAGGCTGAAGTACTCGCACTCCATCGGGATGAGCACGCCGTCGGCGCACGCGAGCGCGTTGATGGTGAGCAGGCCCAGGGAGGGCTGGCAGTCGACGAGGATGTAGTCGTAGCGGTCGAGCACGGGGTGCAGCACCCGCCCCAGCGTCTGCTCGCGGCCGACCTCGTTGACCAGCTGGATCTCCGCCGCGGACAGGTCGATGTTGCTGGGCAGCAGGTCCAGGCCGTCGACGCGGGTGCGCATGAGGACGTCGTCGATCGACACCCGGGATTCGATGAGCAGGTCGTGCACCGTGAGCTCGAGGTCGTGGTGCGCGACGCCGAGACCGGCGGACAGCGCACCCTGGGGATCGAGGTCGACGAGCAGGACGCGGCGGCCGTATTCGGCGAGCGCGGCGCCGAGGTTGATCGTCGACGTGGTCTTGCCGACGCCGCCCTTCTGGTTGCAAAGCGCGATGATCTTCGCCGGCCCGTGACCGGCCAGCGCCGGAGGATGCGGGATGCTGCGCCACGGCCGGCCGGTGGGCCCGAGGTCGACGACAGGCTCCGGAGCCTCGTCCGGCGGCGGAGCAGGGATGGGAATCTCGGGCGCAACCGGCGAGTCCGACCGCACCGGCTGGAAGTGTGGTGTGGGGGACGGCTGGGCCGCGGGCGGAAACGGTAGCGTCACCTCGGCTGTTCCCCTGCCTCGTCGCGGTTTGATGTCGCTGCGATTCGTTATCGCCTAGTGACGCTACCGCGTCCCTCCACCGAAACCCCGCCCGGACACGCCCCGTCAGCGCGCACGAGGATGCGCGCCGGCCCACACCTCGCGCAACGACCCGATCGTGACGAGGGTGTAGATCTGCGTTGTTGTCACAGAAGCATGCCCTAGTAACTCCTGCACCACGCGTACATCCGCGCCACCGTCGAGGAGGTGTGTCGCGAACGAGTGCCGCAGTGTGTGCGGTGACACCTTCGCGGTCAACCCCGCCCGCTCCGCCGCGGTCTGCAGCACCTGCCACGCGCTCTGGCGCGACAGCCGACCGCCGCGCACGTTGAGGAACAACGCATGCTCCGACCGCGACACCAGCGCCGGACGCCCGCGCACCCGATACGCATCCAGCGCCGCGATCGCCGGGCGGCCCACCGGCACCAGGCGCTGCTTGCCGCCCTTGCCGCGCAGCAGCACGGACCGGTCGTCGACGTCGATGTCGTCCACATCGAGACCGACGGCCTCCGAGATGCGCGCGCCGGTCGAGTACAGCAACTCGAGCAGGGCCCGGTCGCGCAGCGCCCGCGGGCCGTCGGCGGCGCTGTCGCCACCCGCGGCCGAGAGCAGCGCGACGACATCGTCGATCGGCAGCGACTTCGGCAGCCGCCGCCCCGGCGTCGGAGGCTTCACCGCGTGCGCGACGTCGGTGGGCGTGATGCCCTCCGCTGCTGCGAAGCGGTGCAGCCCGCGCACGGCGATCAGGGCACGAGCCGACGAACTCGCCGCGAGCGGCGCGACGTTCGCGTCCGGGTCGCCGCGCCGCAGCGACACCATGAAGTCGCTGACGTCGGCCTCGGCCACCTCCGCGAGGCAGGACTTGTCGCGGTCGCGCAGGAATCCCCGGTAGCGGTCGAGGTCGCGGCGGTACGACGACAGGGTGTTGCGCGCCGCGCCACGCTCGACCGCGAGATGGTCGAGATAGCTGTCGACTTCTCGGTCGAGCACCTAATGCTCGCCGGCCTTGCGCTCGGCGAATACCACCGGTCGACCCGGCCAGGGGGCCTCGGGCCCGCGCAGTTCGATCGCCCCCGAACGGGCCGCGGCGAGCGCGAGAATCCCGGCCACCGCGGTCGCGTTGACGATCTCACCGGCGAGGATCGCGCGCACCGCCTCGTCGACCGGCATCCGGACCAACTCGAGGTCGGCCTCCTCGTGCTCCGGGTCGGGGCGGTCGCCCTCGCCCAGCCCCTCCGCCAGGTACACCCGCAGCCCCTCGTCGGTGAACCCGGGCGAGAGCGCGACGTCCACCAGCACCGACCACCGCTCGGCGACCATGCCGGCCTCCTCGAGCAACTCCCGCTTGGCGGTCTCGAGCGGATCCTCCCCCGGCAGGTCCAGCAGGCCGGCGGGCAGCTCGAGCAGTCGCATCGCCACTGGGTGCCGGTACTGGCGCACCAGCGTGAGGCGGTCCTCGGCGTCGACCGCGGCGATCGCCACCGCGCCGTGGTGCTCGACCACCTCACGCGCGGCGACCCGCCCGTCCGGCATCACGACGTCGTCGATCCGCAGCGCCAGGATCGCGCCCTGGTAGACCAGCTCTGAGGACACCACATCGAACACATGCGACCCCGGGGGCGGCTGCGTCACGACGCCCGCTCCCCCAGCACCGGATCCTCGGCGGGCGGGTCGCCGTCTCGATGGATCTCCACCGGAAGACGTTCGGCTGCCTTGTATTTCAACGCCGCGCCGATCAAGGACGTGAACAGCGGGTGGGGGCGCGTCGGGCGGCTCTTCAGTTCGGGATGGGCCTGGGTGGCCACGAAGAACGGGTGCTGATCCGTAGGCAGTTCGACGAACTCGATGAGATGCCCGTCCGGCGACGTGCCGCTGAACACCAGACCGCTCTTGGCGATCCGCTCGCGGTATGCGTTGTTCACCTCGTAACGGTGCCGGTGACGTTCCGAAACATGTTCGGTGCCATAGCATTGCGCGACGACGGAGCCCTTCTTCAGCACCGCCGGGTAGGCGCCGAGGCGCATGGTGCCGCCGAGGTCGGCCTGACCGGCGACGGCGTCCTCCTGATCGGCCATCGTGGAGATGACGGGGTGCTCGGTCTCCGGGTCGAACTCCGCGGAGTTCGCGTCGTCGAGACCGACCGAGCGCGCCGCCTCGATCACCGCGCACTGCAGCCCGAGACACAGCCCGAGCAGCGGAATCTTCCTGGTACGGGCGTACCGGATCGCGCCGAGCTTGCCCTCGATCCCGCGGATCCCGAACCCGCCTGGGATGAGCACCGCGTCGACGTCGCCGAGCGCGGCCTGCGCACCGGCGGGCGTCTCGCACTGGTCCGAGGGCACCCAGCGCACCTCGACCTTGGCGCGGTGCGCGAACCCGCCGGCGCGCAGCGCCTCGGTGACCGAAAGGTAGGCGTCGGGCAGATCGACGTACTTGCCGACCAGCGCGACCTCGACACTCTCGCGCGGTTCGTGCACGCGCTGCAGCAGGTCGCCCCACACCGTCCAGTCGACGTCGCGGAACGGCAGGCCGAGTTTGCGCACCACGTAGGCGTCCAGACCCTCGCCGTGCAGGACCTTGGGGATGTCGTAGATCGACGGCGCGTCCGGGGTGGAAATGCAGCCATCGACGTCGACGTCGCACATCAACGCGATCTTGCTCTTCAGCACCTGCGGCACGTCGCGGTCGCTGCGCAGGATCAGCGCGTCGGGCTGGATACCGATGCTGCGCAGCGCGGCGACGGAGTGCTGGGTCGGCTTGGTCTTCAACTCGCCCGACGGCGCGAGGTAGGGCACCAGAGACACGTGCAGGAAGAAGACGTTCTCCCGGCCGACGTCGTGGCGGACCTGCCGCGCGGCCTCGAGGAACGGCTGCGATTCGATGTCGCCGACCGTGCCGCCGATCTCGGTGATCACGACGTCGGGCATCTGGCCATCGTCGTCCGGGCCGGCCATCGCCAGGATGCGGCTCTTGATCTCGTCGGTGATGTGCGGAATGACCTGCACGGTGTCGCCAAGGTACTCGCCGCGACGTTCCTTTGCGATGACCGACGAGTACACCTGGCCGGTGGTGACGTTGGCGTAACCGGACAGGTCACGGTCGAGGAAGCGTTCGTAGTGGCCGACGTCGAGGTCGGTCTCCGCGCCGTCGTCGGTGACGAACACCTCGCCGTGCTGGAACGGGTTCATCGTGCCGGGGTCGACGTTGAGGTAGGGATCGAGCTTCTGCATCGTGACCCACAGCCCGCGCGCGGTCAGCAGTTGGCCCAGGCTCGAGGCGGTCAAGCCCTTGCCCAACGAGGACGCCACACCGCCGCTGACGAAGATGTGCTTGGTGACGGTCCGCGAGTGGATCCGCGACTTCTTGCCCGACGAAGACGGCCCCGAAAAAGACGGCACTGACGCTCCCGTGACGACGCTGCAGGACATGGCTCTGGGTGGTGCTGGGGCCCTGCCGACCCACGGGTCTTCACGGTAACACCAGTAGGGCGCGCCGACCCAGAGACGGGTCCTCAGCTCGGCACAGCGCCGACGGTGGGGGCGGTGGCGTTCGGGCCGGTGCCGTAGCGCCCGGCGATCCCGTTGAGCTGTTCGGCCAGCGCGAGCGGCACCGTGATCCGGCCTGTCTGCATCTTGACGTTGTCGACGGTCGAGGCCGCCGAGGCCAGCGCCGCGTCCGCGCGGGTCACCGCGATCGGGCCGCTGCCGAGCGCCGAATCCGGCCGGCCGGCGAGCACCGCGCCCGCGCCGCGGCCGTCCAGGGCGGCGGCGAAGCGCGCGATCACCGACCCGCGATTGCCGCCGTCGGCGCCCGCCTCGCCGCCGGTGAGGACCACCGCGAGTTGGCCGGGCGCGACCGCGTTGTCGTCGTAGGTGACGAAGCCGCCGCTGCGCAGCGCGTCGAGTGCGAGCGCCGCCTCCTGCGGCGAACTCTGCGGCTGGGTGCTCTGCGCGTCGAGCAGCAGCACCGAGCCGAGCAGGTCGCCGGCAAGGCTGCCCTGGTCCACCGACCCCGTGCGCAACTGCACGCCCGCCGGCACGACGTTCGTCACGGTGGTGCGCAGCCGGTCCGCGCTGGTGGTGTCGAGGAACGACTCGGTGAGCGCGATCTTGCCGGTGACCGTCCCGCCCGCCGCCTCGACCATCCGCGCGACGCCGTCGAGGTCGCCGGGGTCGGCGTCGGGTGTGGTGACGACGACGACCGTGCGGTCGGCGAGCGTGCTCGCGAGGATCCGGCCGGCGTTGGCGGCGGCGAACGCCTCCCCGGCGTCGACCTGGTTGCGCAGCTGCTGGTTCTCGGTCCCCAGTGTGTCGACCTGCGACTGCAGGTCGGATTTGTCGTCGCGTAGACCCGAGAGCAGGTCCGACGCGATCGTCTGCGAGCCGAGCACGATCCCGATCGCGAGCGCGAGAAAGATCGCCGCGATCGAGATGGCGTGCTGGCGCAGTGAGATCACTCGATCCACCCCTGGATCCACACCACGATGCGGTTCCACAGGTCGGTGGCCCACTCGACCACCTCGGTGCCCATGTTCGAGGCGACCAGGGCGACGACGATTGCGATCAGCGCGGCGAGCACCAGCAGCGCGATCGCGCCGCCGGAGACGCGGCTGCGGTACAGCGTCGCGACGGCCTTCGCGTCGACGAGTTTCGGCCCGACCTTGAGCCGGGTGAGGAACGTCGCGGGGTTGGAGTCGCGGCGGCTGCGGTCGAAGAACTCGTCGAGCGAGGCGGCGCTGCCGACCGTGACGATCATCGAGGCGCCGTGGTGGTCGGCGAGCAGCAGGGCGAGGTCGGCGGGGCCGCCGGAGGCGGGGAACGTCATGGCGCCGATGCCGAGGTCCTGGATCCGCTCGAGCCCGCGGGCGTGCCCGTCCGGGTCGGCGGGCAGCACGACCTCCGCGCCGCACTTGAGGGTCGAGGCGGTGATGTCCTCGGGGTCGCCGACGATGAGGTCGGGCCGGTATCCGGCCTTGGTGAGGCTGTCCGCGCCCGCGCCGACACCGATGAGGATCGGGGCGTACTCCTTGATGAACGGCTTGAGGTTCTTCAGGTCCGCGACGTGATCGGGGCCGTCGGCGACGACCACGACGTGGCGGTCGGTGAGGTCGAGGTCGATCTCGGGCACACCGATGCCGTCGATCAGCAGCGGGCTCTCGGTGCGGATGAACTCGATCGTGTTGCCGGAGAACGCCTCCAGGTGCGCGGCGAGACCGTTCTTGGCGGCGATCATCTTGTCCGAGATCTCCGCCGCGGCGAGATCGTGACCGGTGGCGAGTTGCTTCTCCCCCGAGTACACGACGCCCTCGTCGAGGCGGATCTTGGAACCGTCCTTGATCTTCTTGAAGACCTCCTGGCCGGCGTCGTCGATCAGCACGATGCCGTTGGCGACGAGCACCTCGGGGCCGAGGTTCGGGTAGCGCCCGGAGATCGACGGCGACGCGTTCACCACCGCGAGCACGCCGGCGGCGACGAGGACGTCCGCGGTGATCCGGTCGAGGTCCAACTCGTCGAGGACGACGATGTCTCCGTGGCTCACCCGCCGCAGCAGGCGGGATGTGTTGCGATCGACCCGAGCGATGCCGCTGAGTCCAGGAAGCGATTCGGTGGTACGCGTCAGGAGCGCCGGCATTTTCATGGCCCCGATACTGCTCTCTAACCCTCTACCTGAGGTGGAGGCGCGCCGAACCAGGTACCACTTCAGTCACACCGGCATCACGGTCGATGCTCAGCCCGCCGTTCGGCGATCGCGAGGGCGAGCAGTTCCTCCGCGTGGGCGCGACCGGTCTCGGTGTCGTCGAGGCCGGCGAGCATCCGCGCGAGTTCCCCGACGCGTTCGTCGTCGTCGAGTTCCCGCACGCCGCTGACGATTCCGCCCTTGCGTTCGGACTTGTCGACGACGAGGTGGGTGTCGGCGAACGCGGCGACCTGGGGCAGGTGGGTGACGACGATGACCTGGTGGGTGCGGGCGAGGCGGGCGAGGCGGCGGCCGATCTCGACGGCGGCACGGCCGCCGATGCCGGCGTCGACCTCGTCGAACACCATCGTAGCGCCCTTCTCCGAGTCCGCGAGCACCACCTCGAGGGCGAGCATCACCCGCGACAGTTCGCCGCCCGACGCGCTCTTCCCGATCGGGAGCGACGCAGCCCCGGCGTGCCCGGCGAGGCGGAACTCCACCTCGTCGACGCCGTCACGGCCGGCGTGCACGCTCCGGCCGTCGATCTCGAGTGTCGCGGAATCCTGCGAACCGGCAGTTATTTCCCGGACGTCCAGCACGAGCCGGGCCTTGCCCATGGCCAGCCCCGACAACTCGGCGCTGACCGCCTTGGCGAGTTTCTTCGCCGCGGCGGTGCGGGCGGCGGTGAGCTTGGTCGCGGCCTCGGCGACGGCCTTCGACGCGGTGTCGACGCGGGAACGCAGGTCGGTGAGCGCTTCGTCGGAGACGTCGATGCGATCGAGTCGCCCGCGGGCCTCGTCCGCCCAGGCCAGCACGCCGTCGACGTCGGGCGCGTACTTGCGGGTGAGCGCCTTCAGTTCCGCCTGCCGCGTCAGCAGGTGATCGAGCGCGGCGGGGTCGTCGGGGAGGTCGGCGAGGTAGCCGCCCAGGTCTGCGGCAACGTCGGCGACGACCGTGATCGCCTCGTCCAGCCGGGGTCCCAGCGCGGCGAGCGCGGGGTCGTCGTTGCCTTCGAGGCGGGCGCGCGCGGTGCCGAGCAGGTCCAGAGCTCCTATGGCGTCGGTACCGGAGGCGGTGTCGGCGCCGGCAATCGCGGCCTGCGCGGTGCGGGCGGCATCGCGCAGCGAGTCGAGGTCGCTCAGCCGGCGCACCTCGGCGACGATCTCGACGTCCTCGGCGGGTGTCGGCGCGACCGCGTCGATCTCGGCGAGTTCGTGGCGCAGCCGGTCGGCCTCCTGTGCGAGTTCCCGGCCCCGTTCGGTGCGTTCCACCAATTCGGTTCGCAGATCGAGCCATTCGCGGCGCAGCAGGCGGTAGCGGTCGAGCTTGTGGCCGACGGTATCGGCGGCGAACCGGTCGAGGGCGCGGCGCTGCTCGTCGAGGCGCAGCAGCCGTAGCTGGTCGTTCTGGCCGTGCACGGTGAGCAGCGGCTCGGCGAACTCGGCGAGCACCCCGGCGGGGACGCTGCGACCGCCGAGATGTGCGCGGGAGCGGCCGTCGCTGCCGACGGACCGGACGACTATCACGGTGCCGTCGTCGTCGCGCTCGGCACCGGCAGCGTCGAGGACCTCCGCGACGGCGTCGGCCGCGGCGTCATCGAGGTCGTCGGTGCCGAATCGTCCCTCCACGACGGCCTTCACCGCCCCGAGCCGGACCCGGCCCGCGTCGGCGCGGGCGCCGCTGAGCAGGTGCAGGCTGGTGACGACCATGGTCTTGCCCGCGCCGGTCTCGCCGGTGACGACGGTGAGGCCGTCGTGGAACCGTGCGGTGGCGCGCTCGATCACGCCGAGCCCGTGGATGCTGATCTCGGCGAGCACCCTCAGTGACTCCTTCCCCGCCACCCCGTCACGGGTAGCTCGAACTTGCGCACCATGCGATCGGCGAACGGGGCCGAATCCAACCGCACCCAGCGCACCGGGTTCGCGCCACGGATCGCCTCGACGCGACCGCCGCGCGGAAGCACCATCGTGCGCCGGCCGTCGAGGAACACCAGTGCGTTGTGCCCGCTCGCGACCGACTCCACCGCGATCACCGACTCCGGGCTGGTGACCAGCGGTCGGGCAAACAGGGCGTGCGCGTTGCTCGGAATGACCAGCAGCGCCTCGAGTTCCGGCCACACCACCGGACCGCCGGCGGAGAACGCGTAGGCCGTCGACCCGGTCGGCGTGGCGACGAGCACGCCGTCGCAGCCGAACGACGACACGGGCCGGCCGTCGACCTCGAGCACCACCTCGAGCACGCCGAGCCGAGACTCGTTCTCGATGCTCGCCTCGTTGAGCGCCCAACCGCGTTCGATGACCGTGTCGTCGACCCGCACGACGAGATCGAGGGTCATCCGGTCCTCGATCCGGTAGTCGCGGTCGACGACCTGCGCGAGCGCGACGTCGAGATTGTCGGCCTCGGCCTCGGTGAGGAACCCGATCCGCCCGAGGTTGATGCCCAGCACCGGAACCGACGCGGGCTGTGCGAGTTCGGCGGCGCGCAGCAGGGTGCCATCGCCGCCGAGTGCGAGCACCATCTCGCAGCCGTGCGCCGCCTCCGGGCCGGCGTCCACGACCCGGGGCCGGTTTCGGGAGGCCTGCAGTGCGCCGGCCCAGTCGATGCCGGTGCTGTAGGCCTCGTCGGCGAGCACGCGCAGCGCGATGCCGGCCTCGTCGAAGGTCTGCGCGACCCGATGCGCGGTGTCCGCGATCTCGGCGCGCCCCGTGTGTACGACGAGCAGGATCTCGCGGTGCGTCGGCGCGTTCACTGCGGCCCCTCCCGAACGGCTCGATCGATCAGGTCGCTCACCGATTCGTCGGCGGTGGCCGGTCCGTCGCCGGCCCGCAGCCACAGAAAATACTCGACGTTGCCGGACGGCCCTGGCAGCGGGCTGGCCACGGCGCCGAGGGTGGTCAGGCCCAGTGTCGCGGCGACGTCGGCGACCTCGCGCACCGCCGACGCGCGGATCGCCGGGTCGCGGACGACCCCACCGGTGCCGACGCGGTCCTTGCCGACCTCGAACTGCGGCTTCACCATCGGCAGCAGGTCACCGCCAGGGACCGCGCACGCGGCGAGGGCGGGCAGCACCAGCTGCAGCGAGATGAACGACAGGTCGGCCACGACGACGTCGACGGGTCCGCCGATCGCGTCCGGGCGCAGCGAGCGGACGTTGGTGCGGTCGAAGACCTGGACCCGTTTGTCGTTGCGCAGCCGCCACACGAGTTGGCCGTAGCCGACGTCGACGGCCATCACCTCGCGGGCGCCCCGGTCGAGCAGGACGTCGGTGAATCCGCCGGTGGATGCGCCGGCGTCGAGGCAGCGGCGATCGTGCACCGACAGGCCGTGTGGCTCGAATGCGTCGAGCGCGCCGAGCAGTTTGTGAGCGCCGCGCGAGGCCCACTTGACCTCGTCGGGGACCTCGCGGACGAGCAGCGGGGTGCCGGGGTCGACCGCGGTCGCGGGTTTGATCGCGACCGATCCCGCGATCAGCACCCGGCCCTCGGAGATCAGTTCGGTGGCGTGCTCACGGGACCGGGCCAGCCCGCGTCGGACCAGTTCGGCGTCGACCCGCGCCCGGCGGACCACCTCAGATCTTGTCCAGCGAGGCCAGTGCCGCGACCAGGACGTCGTGGGCCTGCTCGAGCACCTCGGCGGAGTACGCGATGGAAGAGGCCGGATCCGTGTCGTCGCCTTCTGTGTCGTCGTCTTCTGTGTCGCGGTGGTCATCGAGACGGGAAAGCAGTCCGTCCACCTCGGCCCGCACCTGCTGCGGATCGGCCGGCGACGCCCCGGGAACGTGCTGACCGGGCAGTGCCTGTCCAGGAAGTGCCTGACTTGGAAGTGCCTGTCCAGGAAGGGGCGGTGCCGGTCCAGAAAGGGGCGCGGTCGGAGTGTCGCTCATCGACTCAACGCTAGCCGATGCCACCGACAGGCGAGCGCAGCCGCACCGCGCGTCCCCCGACCTCCGGGGCCGGATCCGCCCACGCCTTGACGGCGCGCCGGGCCGCGTCGTCGGCGGGGACCAACCGAGCGAAGTTGGGATTCGCCCACGCGGCCGCGGTGGCTGTGTGGAGGGCGGCGAGCGCGTCACCTGCTTTGCTATCGGAGCCGCTGCCCGCGGCGAGCACGAGGTCGACGCCGTCACGGCGCACCTCCCAGTGCTCGCCCTCCTCGGTGTCGATCGGCGCGTTGAGGGCGTCGAGACCCAGGGCGACGAAGGTCGGCCGCCGTTCGGGAGCGGCCCGCAGCAGATCCTCGGCGGTGCTGACGCCGGTGAGCACGAGCAGCGACGGCAGCCCGACGGTGTTGGCGCCCTCGATGTCGGTGTCGAGCCGGTCGCCGACGACGAGCGACGAGCGGGATCCGCCACGCGCCAGCGCATCCTCCATCAGCGGTGCCGCCGGCTTGCCCGCGACGATCGGTTCCTGCCCGGTCGCCGATCGCAGCACCGCGACCATCGAGCCGTTGCCCGGGGCCATGCCCCGCTCGGTCGGCAGGGTCGTGTCGGTGTTCGACGCCACCCACAGCGCGCCGGCGCGGATCGCGTAGCAGGCCTCGGCGAGGATGGGCCAGCCGGTCTGCGGCGAGTGCCCCTGCACGACGGCGACCGGGGAATCGGCGGCGCTGCGCACCGGACGCAGGCCGACGCGTTCGACCTCGCCCGCGAGCGCATCCGTGCCGACCACGAGCACGTTGGACCCGGCCGGCACCCGTTCCTGAAGCACGCGCGCCGCGGCCTGCGAGCTGGTGACGACGTCGTCGTCCGCTGCGGGGAAACCGAGTTCACGCAGGTGGACGGCGACGTCGGCGGGGGAGCGACTGGCGTTGTTGGTGACGTACAGCAGCCGCTGCGGGTGGTCGCCGAGGGCCTCGGCGGTGCCGGGGATCGCGTCCTTGCCGAGATAAAGGGTGCCGTCGAGGTCGAGCAGCAGGGCGTCGTAGCGGGCACGCAGGGCTGTGTTGTCGGCGGGCTCGGCGGGCTCGGCGGTCATTCGGCCGCTCCCGGGTCGGAGAGTTCGGCGACCCGGTCCTCGGCGTCGGTGTCGCCGTCGAGATCCGCGGCGGCGGCGTTGAGGAACCATTTCTGGGCGTCGTCGGTGCGGCCGGCGGCGAGCAGGGCATCGGCGTAGGCATAGAACAGCCGCGCGGCCGCGGGACCGGTTCGTGATTCGTCGAGTTCGGGGGTCTGCAACGTGACGAGCGCCTGATCGACCTGGCCGAGGTCCATCCGTGCGCCGGCGAGAACGATGCGCAGCTCGGTGGCGGCGTCGCCGTCGAGCGCTCGGGCCTCGTCGCTGCGCCCGAGTTCGATGGCCCGTTCGGGGCGGCCGAGACCGCGTTCGCAGTCGGCCATGACGGCCAGCAGTCCCGGACCGCCGGACATCCGGCGCGCAGCCCGCAGTTCGGACAGCGCCTCCGCCCACTCACTCGCGTGATACGCAGCGACACCGGCAGTTTCGCGCACGACCGCTATGCGCCCGGCGCGGTTGCGGGCAGCGCGGGCGTGCGCCAACGCGAGTCGCGGATCGTCCTCGAGCAGGTTCGCGGTCATCACCAGGTGACGTGCGACGGCCTCGGCGTTGACCTTGTCGAGGCTGAGCAGATCGCGGCGCACGGCGCTGTCGAGGTCGCCCGCGGTGACCTCCTCGGGGAGGTCGGGTTCCTCGGGGCGGGGTGGGCGGCGGT
>DATDBL010000121.1:0-3284 GCA_036524855.1 Aldersonia sp.
ACAGCCGGCCCCGCCTCCCCGCGGAAAGCGTTGGGAGCACTGGGCCTTGGCGGCGTTGCTGATCGGCACCGCGGTCGCCCACCTGTGGGACCTCGGCGCCTCCGGTTGGGCCAACTCCTTCTACAGCGCGGCCGTGCAGGCTGGGTCGGAATCGTGGAAGGCGTTCTTCTTCGGCTCCTCCGACGCCGCCAACTCGATCACCGTCGACAAGCCGCCGGCGTCGCTGTGGCTGATGGCGCTGTCGGTGCGGATATTCGGCCTGAGCAGTTGGGCCATCCTGGTGCCGCAGGCACTGCTCGGTGTCGGCTCGGTCGCGATGCTGTGGGCGAGCGTGCGACGTTACTTCGGGCCGGTCGCCGGCCTGCTCGCCGGACTCGTCCTCGCCGTGACTCCCGTCGCGGCGCTGATGTTCCGGTTCAACAACCCCGATGCGCTGCTCGTGTTCCTGATGATCGCGGCGGTGTGGGCACTGCTGCGTGGCGTCGAGGACGGCCGCACCCGCTGGCTCGTGCTCACCGGCGTGTTCGTCGGATTCGGCTTCCTCACCAAGCAGTTGCAGGTGATGCTGGTCGTGCCGCCGCTGGCGCTGACCTACCTGATCGCGGGTCCGCCGCGACTCGGGAAGCGGATCGGGCAACTGTTCGCCGCCGCCGGCGCGATGATCGTGTCGGCAGGCTGGTGGATCGCGATCGTCGAACTGTGGCCCGCGTCCTCGCGGCCGTGGATCGGTGGCTCGCAGAACAATTCGATCCTCGAACTCACCTTCGGCTACAACGGGCTCGGCCGGCTGAGCGGCGACGAGACCGGCAGTGTTGTGCCGGGGGGCGGCATGGACCGCATGGGCGCGGCCGCGACGTACGCGGCCGACGGATTCGCCGGCGGCATGCCCGGCGGCGGACCGGGCGGTGGCGGCGGCATGTGGGGATCCACCGGCATCACCCGCATGTTCGAGGCCGCGCAGGGCGGCCAGATAGCGTGGCTGATCCCGGCTGCGCTCGTGCTGCTCGTGGTGGGAATGGTGCTGCGTGGCCGTATCACCCGCACCGACCCGACCCGCGCCGCGCTGATCGTCTGGGGCGCATGGCTACTCGTGAGCGGGCTGACCTTCAGCTTCATGGCCGGCATCTTCCACGCCTACTACACGGTGGCGCTCGCTCCGGCGGTCGCGGCCCTGGTCGGCGGCGGATCCGTGCTCGCGTGGCGACGCCGCGGCCTGCTCTGGGTGCGCCTGGTCGGCGCGGCAACGCTGCTGCTGACGGGTGCGACGGCCTGGATCCTGTTGTCTCGCAGTTCGGATTTCGTGCCGTGGTTGCGGTGGGTGGTCGCGGTGTCGGCTCTCGTCGCGGCCGGGTTGTTCGTGCTGCCGACGTTGTCGCGCCGCGTCGCCGCGGTGGCGATCGGTGCCGCGTTGCTCGCCGGCCTCGGCGGCCCCGTCGCCTATGCGGCGCAGACGATCTCGACTCCGCACACCGGATCGATCGTCTCCGCGGGCCCGAACGTCGACTTCGGTCGCGGCATGCCCGGCGGTCGCGACGGCGGACAGTGGCGCGGCGGTGCGGCCGACGGCGCCACGCAGGACGGAACCGGTGGCGCGGCCGTGACCGGACCGGGCGGTACGACCGCCCCCGACGGAACCACCACCGGCGACGGCGGAATGCCCGGCGGCATGGGCGGACCCGGCGGACTGCTCAACGGCAGCAAGCCGAGCGAAGAACTCACCGCCCTGCTCGAGCGCGACGCCGACCAGTTCACCTGGATCGCAGCGACCATCGGCGCGAACAACGCTTCGGGCTACCAGCTCGCCACGGAGCTGCCGGTGATGCCGATCGGCGGCTTCAACGGCACCGACCCGTCGCCGACGTTGGAGCAGTTCCAGCAGTATGTCGCCGAGGGCAAGATCCACTGGTTCATCGGTGGGGGCGGTATGGGCGGCTTTGCCCGCGAGGGCACGTCGAGCGGGATCACCCTGTGGGTGGAGCAGAACTTCACCTCGACCGAGGTCGACGGGATCACCCTCTACGACCTCACGTCGCCCGCGTCCTGATTCCAGGCAGCCCTGACGCCCGGCAGCTCTGACGCCCGGCAGTCGCTCGGCGACATCGGCCGCGGCCGGCGGCACCTTGACCTGCTTGACTTGACCTTGTGACCGGTGACCATGGAGTAGTGGTCGAGCGCGGATCGGACGTGGTGGACGAGTGCGCGAAGCTTGTGTCGACCTACCGGGCAGCGACCTCGTCGAAGCGATGCCCGCCCGGGCCGAAACACCCTGGCGTCATGCCTGGGGCACATCGCGCGACGACGCAGCGAGTTCGGCCCGCCGATCGGTGCCCGCGTATGCGACGACCGCCTCGCCCGCGACGTCGCCGAGCCCGCCGTAGGAGTCGTCGCACACCTCGGCCGCCTCGTGGTACCACGTCAGGAAGGCGCGACGGGTCGAGATCGAACCGGGCCGACACCGAGTCGTAAGGGGGCTGGGGCGAGCGCGGGAACTCCGGCCAAGAGCCGAACAGGGCACGCCGACGCAGCCGCGCCGAGGGCGGGTCGCACATCGCCGGCGTGCGGTCGCGCTCGTACAGCGTCGCCTTCATCACCTTCGCGCGGGCCTTCGCACGCACTTTCCGGTCGCCAGCGGTCGCCGCCAGGTCTCCCGCGCTCAGGCCGGCGTGCCGCAGGCGCTCGGTGAGCGACAGCAGATGGCTCCACTTCGCTTCACCGTCGGACCTGTCGGCGCCCTGGATCGCCGCGTCCAGCGCATCCCAGTCCCCGTCGTGGTACACAACGCACACCGTGCAGAACCACAGGTCCCAGTACGACCACTCGCAGTCGAGCACGGGGAGCTGGTTCGCGACACGCCGATGAGTCGATACTTTTCGCCGTGATGATCATCGGACGCGGCACACGAGGGCGCCCGCTCGTCACGACCACCTCATCCGATGCACCGTGGGCCGCACCCGGTCCCGGTGCGATCATCGACGGCATGCGATACCGCAGAGCGGTCGAGAAGCTGCGGGTCCTGGGCGAGGCGTGCACGTCGTCGACCAGGCTCCCGTTGGACGAGCCCTTCCTGCGCGAGGCCTACGTGTTCGGCGAGGTGCTCAGCGGCGCCGACCCGTCGAGTGCGTAGAGGTCGCCATGGTGCTGAGCCTCCCGTCTCGGGATGTGCCGTGGGAATCGCAGCCGCGTGGCACCGCCTGGCTCGTCGAGCGTCTGCGGTTGGACAAGGGCGGCTACCGGTACTGGTGGCGCTCCCGCGAGGACCCGGTGGCGAACCATGTGATCCGCGG
>DATDBL010000122.1:0-8477 GCA_036524855.1 Aldersonia sp.
AACTACACCTCCGGCACCACCGGCAAGCCGAAGGGCGTCATGTACACCCACCGCGGGGCGTATCTGAACTCGCTCGGCGAGGTCTACCACCAGGGCTTCGGGCTCGGCACCCGCTACCTGTGGAGCCTGCCGATGTTCCACTGCAACGGCTGGTGCACCACCTGGGCCGTCACCGCGGCCACCGGCACACACGTCTGCCTGCGCGCGGTGCGCGGCGACGCGATGTGGTCGCTGATCGACAACGAGGGCGTCGACCACTTGTGCGGCGCGCCGACCGTGCTCAGCACGCTTGCGACCGCCCCGCAGGCCCACGAACTCGAGCGACCGCTCACCATCGTCACCGCCGGAGCGCCACCGAGTCCCACGATCATCGCGAAGATCCGCGGCCTCGGCGCGAACCTCGTGCACGTCTACGGACTCACCGAGACGTACGGACCGTACGCGCTGTGCGAGGTCAAGCCGCAGTGGGCCGACCTCGAGGCCGAGGAACAGTCGAAACTCATGGCCCGCCAGGGCGTCGGGATGCTGACCTCGGACCATCTGCGCGTCGTCCGCGACCCGGTCGGTGCCGACGGAGCGCTGCAGGACGTCGCGCCCGACGGCGTCGAGATGGGCGAGATCGTGATGCGCGGCAACTCGGTGATGAAGGGCTACATCGACGACGATACAGGCACCGCGAGGGCGTTCGCGGGCGGCTGGTTCCACTCCGGCGATCTCGGCGTGATGCACCCCGACGGTTACGTCCAGTTGCTCGACCGCGCCAAGGACGTCGTCATCTCCGGCGGGGAGAACATCTCGACGATCGAGGTGGAGCAGGCGCTGGCCAGCCACCCAGCGGTCGCCGACGTCGCGGTGATCGGCGCACCCGACGAGAAGTGGGGCGAGCGGCCGAAGGCGTTCGTCGTGCTCGTCGCGGGGGTCGAGGCGACGGAGGCGGAGCTGATCGCGCACGTCAAGGCGCACATCGCGTCCTACAAGGCGCCCCGCGACGTGGTGTTCGTGCCGCAACTGGTGAAGACGTCGACCGGCAAGGTCCGCAAGAACGAACTGCGCGACGCGGAGTGGGGGGACGCGAAGTCGCGGATCAAGGGGTGAGCGCTCCCGGTAGCCGATGATGGGTCGGTGAGTTTCGGGCTGCTGGCGCTGATCGGCGCGATCGCGCTGCTGGGGCCGCTGCTGGCGCTGCCGCGCGGGCTCGGCGTCCCGGTCGTGATCGGCGAGGTCGCGGCCGGACTGGCGATCGGTGGCTCCGGCCTCGACCTGTTCGACACGACCGACCCGACGGCGACGTTCCTCGCCGACCTCGGATTCGCGCTGGTGATGTTCGAGGCCGGAACGCACGTGCCGGTGCGAGACCCGCACCTGCGCAGCGGGATCCGACGCGGCGCCGCCCGGTGTGTCGCGATCGGGGTGTTGGCCGCGCTGGTGGCCGCGGCGATCGACCGGGTCTTCCACACCGATCACCTCGGCCTCTACGCCGTGCTGATGGCGTCGTCGTCGGCGGCGGTGATCATGCCGATCATCGAGTCCCGCAAGCTGTCCGGCCCCGCGATCGTCGAGATGCTGCCGCAGATCGCGTTGGCCGACGCGGCGTGCATCGTCGCGCTCCCGCTGGTGATCGACCCGCCGCGGGCGGAGTCGGCGGCGGGCGGGTCGGTCGCCGTGATCGCGTTGACGGTCGTCGCCTATGGCCTGCTGCGGTACATGAAGGCGTCGGGGCTGCGTAAGAAGGTGCACACAGTCTCGGAGGACCGCCGCTTCGCGCTGGAACTGCGCATCGACCTCGTTGTGCTGTTCGCGCTGGCCGCGCTCGCCGTGACGACGCACGTGTCGATCATGTTGGCGGGCTTCGCGCTCGGCGTGGCGGTCGCGGCGGTCGGGGAACCGCGACGGTTGGCGCGGCAGGTGTTCGGGGTGACCGAGGGGTTCTTCGGCCCGTACTACTTCGTCTGGCTCGGTGCGTCGTTGAATCTCGATGCGCTGTGGGCACATCCGAGCATGATCGGGCTCGGGTTGACGCTGGGCGTCGGCGCGGTGGTGGTGCATGCGGCGATGTGGGTGACCGGGCAGCCGGTGGCCGTGGGCGCGTTGACCGCCGCGCAACTCGGTGTCCCGGTCTCCGCCGTCACGCTCGGCACCCAACTGGACCTGTTCGGTCCCGCCGAGGGACCGGCGATCCTGTTGGGCGCGTTGGTCACCCTCGCAGTCGCGAGCCTCGTCCGGCCCCGCGACGGTGCGCCGCGGACCGGGCGATCTCGCGGTGCCGCTACCGGGTGATCTTGTAGCCGACGAACGCAACCATCGCGATCGCCGCGAGGATCGCCCATCCGAAGCCGGCCAGCCACCAGATCAGGGCGAAGCCCACGACTGCGGGCGCGAATGCGACCGCCGCGACCACTGGGCTCTCCTTCACGGTTTCGAGCGCCGCACTGACTTTTCGTTTGTCGAGGTTCTTGCCTGCCATGGTCGACTCCTACGGTCGCGCCGGATGTCCGCTCTGTCCGGTCCATTCCAGAGTACCGGCGCGCCGGACCGACCCCCGGGATCGTGCTCGCGGGCTGCCCCAAGACGTGGTGCATTGCCCCGCCGACCGCCGGCGCGCGAAGATGGGGTGGGACGACACACAGGAGTGCACCATGGTCGAGGTATCCGAGGCCGCCGCCGGCGATGCGCGGTTGGAGCAGTTCTTCCATTCCCATCGGACCACCCGGGTCGCCCGGCGCGGCACCGTGCTCGATCTGCGGGAGAAACCCGCGCTGATCGCGTCGCGCGACGACGAGGTCGTCGGGGTGTTGTCCTACGACGTCGACGGCGCCGACTGCGAGGTCGTCCACATGCGCGCCTCCGGGCAGTGGGGCGGGGTCGGCACGGCGCTGCTCGACCGGCTGGACGAGGTCGCGCGCGGCCAGGGGTGTTCGCGGTTGTGGCTGGTCACCACGAACGACAACATCGACGCGATCCGGTTCTACCAGCGCCGCGGGTACCGGCTGCGCGAGGTGCGGTGCGGTGCTGCCGAGGACGCGCGACGGTCGCTGCTGCCGGAGATCCCCGAGACCGGCAACTACGAGCTACCGATCCGGGACGAGCTCGAGTTCGAGCGCGCGCTCGGCGGATAGCTCCCGCCCAAAACTCGTCGGGGGAGGGTGATGCCGTAGCATCAGATGCATGCGCACCACTCTGACGATCGACGATGACGTGCTCGCCGCGGTCAAGGAGCGGGCACAACGTGAGCGCCGGACCGTTGGACGGGTACTCTCGGACCTCGCCCGGCAGGCACTCCTTGCAACGCCGAAGCCGGTCGAGGACGGCAGCAGCGACGCGTTCTACGGATTCGTGCCGCTGCCCCACCGTGGCAAGGCAGTCTCGAACTCCCTCATCGATCGACTGCGCGCGGAAGAACCCGAGTGAAGCGATCCCTCCTGGACGTCAACGTGCTGATCGCGCTGCTGGACAGTGACCACGTCGACCACGGCACCGCACGCACATGGATCGAACGCGAGATCCAGTACGGGTGGGCATCGTGCGCAATCACGCAGAACGGATTCGTCCGGATTGTCAGTCAGCCGGGTTATCCGAATCCGGTGCCGCCGCGCCATGCACTCGAGCAGCTGGTCGGGGCCACCCAGACCGACCATCACGAGTTCTGGCCCTGTTCGATCAGCATCACCGACCAAGACCTCGTCGACAGTTCACTCCTGCACGGCCCACGGCAGGTGACCGACGCGTACCTGCTCGCCTTGGCCACCGCGCACAACGGCCGGTTCGTCACCTTCGACCGCTCGGTACCTCGCGGTGCCGCGCGCCGGTCGGGCCCCTCGAATCTCGTCGTCCTGTAACCGACAACGCGACGGCCCCGCACTCGAATTCGAGTGCGGGGCCGTGGGTCGTGCGGCTGCGCCTACCGGTAGTCGCTGAAGCCGTAGTCGTCCAGCGGGACCGCGGCACCCGTCCCGGCGCCGAAGCCCTCGGGACTGTAGTACTGGTCGTCGTAGGACGGCACGGCGTAGGCGGCCGCGCGGGCTTCCTCGGTCGGCTGCACCGTGATGTTGCGGTACCGGTTGATGCCGGTGCCCGCCGGGATCAGCTTGCCGATGATCACGTTCTCCTTCAGGCCGACGAGCTTGTCGGAGCGGCAGTTGATGGCCGCGTCCGTCAGCACCCGTGTGGTCTCCTGGAAGGAGGCCGCCGACAGCCACGAGTCGGTGGCCAGGCTCGCCTTGGTGATACCCATCAGCACCGGACGACCCGCCGCGGGCTCGCCGCCCTCGGCGACGACCCGCCGGTTCGAGGCCTCGAACTCGGCGCGCTCGGTGAGCGAGCCGGGCAGGAACTCCGTCGAACCCGAGTCGATGATCGTGACCCGGCGCAGCATCTGACGGACGATCACCTCGATGTGCTTGTCGTGGATGGACACGCCCTGGCTGCGGTACACCTCCTGGACCTCCTTGACCAGGTGGATCTGCACCTGGCGGGGACCCATCACGCGCAGCACCTCGTGCGGCGATGCCGAGCCTTCGAGCAGCTGCTGGCCGACCTCGACATGGTCGCCGTCGGCGAGCAGACGCTCGGTGCCGTCCTGGTGCTTGAACACGCGCAGGCGCTGGCGCTTCGACAGCTTGTCGTAGACCACTTCCTCGCCACCGTCATCCGGGACGATGGTGATCTTGTAGAAGCGGTCGTCGTCGGTGTCGAGCTGGACGCGACCGGTGACGTCGGCGATCGGGGCCAGGCCCTTCGGGACGCGGGCCTCGAACAGCTCCTGCACACGCGGCAGACCACCGGTGATGTCCTCACCCGCGACGCCACCCTGGTGGAAGGTACGCATGGTCAGCTGCGTGCCGGGCTCACCGATCGACTGGGCGGCGACGATGCCGACGGCCTCGCCGATGTCGACCAGCTTGCCGGTCGCCATCGAGCGGCCGTAACAGGTCGCGCACACGCCGGTGCCGGTGGTGCAGGTGAGCACCGAACGCACCTTCACGGTGGTGACGCCCGCCGCGAGCAGCGCCTCGATCGCCGGGTCACCGAGGTCGGCACCCGCCTCCACGATGACGTTGCCGTTCGCGTCGACCGCGTTCGCGGCCAGCGTCCGGGCGTAGGTGCTGGTCTCGACGTGGGCGTCGCGCACCAGCGTGCCGTCCGACAGCCGCTCGGCGATGGTCGTCAGGATGCCGCGCTCGGTGCCGCAGTCGTGCTCGCGCACGATGACGTCCTGCGACACGTCGACCAGGCGACGGGTCAGGTAGCCCGAGTCCGCGGTCCGCAGCGCGGTGTCGGCCAGACCCTTGCGTGCGCCGTGGGTGTTGATGAAGTACTCCAGCACGGTCAGGCCCTCCTTGAAGGAGGACTTGACCGGACGCGGGATGAACTCACCCTTCGGGTTGGTCACCAGACCCTTCATGCCGGCCAGCGACCGGACCTGGGTCATGTTGCCCGCGGCACCCGACTTCACGATCATCGGGATCGGGTTGTCGTCGGGGAAGTGCGACTCCATCGCCCGGCCGACCTCGTCGGTCGCCTCCGTCCAGATCTTGACCAGCGCGCTGTTGCGCTCGGAGTGGTTGAGCGCGCCACGCTGGTACTTCTTCTCGATCTGGTCGGCCTGCGCCTCGTAGCGCTCCATGATCTCCGGCTTCTCCGGCGGCACCAGCACGTCGGAGATGGCGACGGTGACACCCGAGCGGGTCGCCCAGTAGAACCCGGCGTCCTTGAGCTTGTCGACGGTCTGCGCGACGACGATCATCGGGTAGCGCTCGGCCAGGTCGTTGATGATCGTGGCCTGACGCTTCTTCGGCATCTGCTCGTTGACGAACGGGTAGTCCGCAGGCAGCAGTTCGTTGAACAGTACGCGGCCCAGCGTGGTCTCGGAGATCCAGCCCTCGCCGCGGGTCCAGCCCTGCGGAAACAACTCGTCCTCGACCTCGCGCGACGGGCGCTGCTCGGTGAGCCGCACCTTGATGTTCGTGCGCACCGACAGCGCCCCCCGGTCGACGGCCATGATGGCCTCGGCCGGCGAGGAGTACACGCCCTGCTCCGGACCCTCGGAGGTCGCCGGCGTGTACTCGCCGATCGCGCCCTCCTCGTGGCGGGTCAGGTGGAACAGACCCGTCACCATGTCCAGGCGCGGCATGGCCAACGGACGACCCGACGCCGGCGAGAGGATGTTGTTGCTCGACAGCATCAGGATGCGGGCCTCGGCCTGCGCCTCCGCGGACAGCGGCAGGTGCACGGCCATCTGGTCACCGTCGAAGTCGGCGTTGAACGCCTCGCAGACCAGCGGGTGCAGCTGGATCGCCTTGCCCTCCACCAGCATCGGCTCGAAGGCCTGGATACCCAGACGATGGAGTGTCGGTGCCCTGTTGAGCAGCACGGGGTGCTCGTTGATGACCTCTTCGAGGACGTCCCACACCTGCGCGCGCTGCCGCTCCACCATCCGCTTGGCGGACTTGATGTTCTGCGCGTGGTTCAGGTCGACGAGCCGCTTCATGACGAACGGCTTGAACAGCTCGAGCGCCATCAGCTTCGGCAGGCCGCACTGGTGCAGCTTCAGCTGCGGCCCGACGACGATCACCGAACGGCCCGAATAGTCGACACGCTTGCCGAGCAGGTTCTGGCGGAACCGGCCCTGCTTGCCCTTGAGCAGATCCGACAGCGACTTGAGCGGACGGTTGCCTGGCCCGGTAACAGGCCTGCCCCGGCGGCCGTTGTCGAACAGCGCATCCACGGACTCCTGCAGCATCCGCTTCTCGTTGTTGACGATGATCTCGGGCGCGCCGAGGTCGATCAGTCGCTTGAGCCGGTTGTTGCGGTTGATGACACGCCGGTACAGGTCGTTCAGGTCCGAGGTGGCGAAGCGGCCACCGTCGAGCTGCACCATCGGGCGCAGCTCCGGCGGGATCACCGGAACGGCGTCGAGGACCATGCCCATCGGCGAGTTGCCGGTGGCCTGGAACGCCGCGACGACCTTGAGTCGCTTGAGCGCACGTAGCTTCTTCTGGCCCTTGCCGGAGCGGATGGTCTCGCGCAGCGACTCGGCCTCGGCCGCGATGTCGAAGTCCAGCATGAGCTTCTGGATCGACTCCGCGCCCATGGCGCCGGTGAAGTACTCGCCGTAGCGGTCGGTCAGCTCGCGGTAGAGGATCTCGTCGACGATGAGTTCCTTCGGCGCCAGCTTGGTGAAGCGGGTCCAGATCTCGTCGAGCCGGTCCAGCTCACGCTGGGCGCGGTCGCGCATCTGGCGCATCTCGCGCTCGCCGCCGTCCTTGACCTTGCGGCGGGCGTCGGACTTGGCGCCCTCCTCCTCGAGCTGCGCGAGGTCGGCTTCCAGCTTCTGCGCGCGGGCCTCGAGATCGACGTCACGCTGATCCTCGAGGGCCTTCTTCTCGGCGACCATCTCGGCCTCGAGCGTGGACAGCTCGTTGTGGCGCAGCTCGTCGTCGACGGCGGTGATGACGTAGGCCGCGAAGTAGATGATCTTCTCGAGATCCTTCGGGGCCAGATCCAGCAGATAGCCCAGGCGCGACGGGACGCCCTTGAAGTACCAGATGTGGGTGACCGGCGCGGCCAGCTCGATGTGGCCCATCCGCTCACGGCGCACCTTGGCGCGGGTCACCTCGACGCCGCAGCGCTCGCAGATGATGCCCTTGAAGCGCACGCGCTTGTACTTGCCGCAGTAGCATTCCCAGTCCCGGGTGGGACCGAAGATCTTCTCGCAGAACAAGCCGTCCTTCTCTGGCTTGAGCGTGCGGTAGTTGATGGTCTCCGGCTTCTTGACCTCACCGAAGGACCAGTTACGGATGTCGTCCGCGGTGGCCAGGCCGATGCGGAGTTCATCGAAGAAGTTGACGTCCAGCACGTCGTAACTTCCTTCCCCCTGTTACGGGTGTTATGCCTTGCTCAGTTGCTTGCTCGGGCCGAGGAGTCGGGGCTCGCGGCGTGGCGAGCGCCGACTCGACCTAGTTCGCGAGGTCGTCGACCGTGGCGGACTCGTTGCGGGACAGGTTGATCCCCAGGTTGGCCGCCGCGCGCTCGAGGTCCTCGTCGTCGCCGTCGCGCATCTCGATCGCGGCGCCGTCCGAAGACAGCACCTCGACGTTGAGGCACAGCGACTGCAGCTCCTTGAGCAACACCTTGAACGACTCCGGAATGCCCGGTTCGGGGATGTTCTCGCCCTTCACGATCGCCTCGTACACCTTCACGCGACCCACCACGTCGTCGGACTTGATCGTCAGCAGTTCCTGCAGCGTGTAGGCCGCGCCGTAGGCCTGCATCGCCCAGCACTCCATCTCGCCGAAGCGCTGGCCACCGAACTGGGCCTTACCGCCGAGCGGCTGCTGGGTGATCATCGAGTACGGACCGGTCGAACGCGCGTGGATCTTGTCGTCGACCAGGTGGTGCAGCTTGATGATGTACATGTAGCCGACCGCCACCGGGTACGGGAACGGCTCGCCGGAGCGACCGTCCAACAGCATGGCCTT
>DATDBL010000123.1:0-26085 GCA_036524855.1 Aldersonia sp.
CTGTTGTTCGTGCGCGACTACCCGAGCGACGTCGGGCTGCGCGCCTACGGCGCCCCGCCGGACAGTGACGCCGGTGTGCGGGTGGCGGTGCACGAGGGCGGCTGGCGAGCGGTGCGCGTGCTCGCCCGCGCGGCGCGCACGCGTACCTTCTGGATGCTCGCCGGTGGCTTCGCGATCTGCGGGGCGTCGACGAACGGCCTGATCGGCACGCACTTCGTCAGCGCCGCGCACGACCATGGCATGGCGCACACCGCGGCGGCTTCGCTGCTGGCGCTGATCGGGATCTTCGACGTCGCCGGGACGGTGTTCTCGGGTTGGCTCACCGACCGTGTGGACCCGCGGGTGCTGCTCGTCGTCTACTACACGCTGCGCGGACTGTCGCTGATCCTGCTGCCGACGTTGTTCGCACCGAGCGTCGAGCCGCCGATGTGGGGGTTCATCCTGTTCTACGGCCTGGACTGGATCGCCACCGTGCCACCCACCGTCGCGTTGTGCCGGGAGTGGTACGGCGCAGAAGGGCCGATCGTTTTCGGCTGGGTGTTCGCCGCCCACCAGGTGGGGGCCGCGTTGGCCGCGACGGGCGCCGGCGCCATCCGCGACCTGAACGGCAGCTACGACCTGGCCTTCTACGTCGCGGGCGGGCTGTGCGCGGCCGCCGCACTGATGTCGGCGGCTATTACCCGGCGTGTCCCGGTCCCGGCGCCCAGCGACCTCGCGGGGCCGACTCAGCCGTTTACGGTCGGGTGATTTCCCGGCTCGAGTGCCGTGCGGGCCTGACGGTACGGGTAGCGGCTCGGCTCGTCCTTGCCGCGCGGCGGGCGGTCGTTGGCGATCAGCACCGCGATCCACGGCAGCGGGACGGACGCCGTCATGATCAGCAACGGCACTACCCAGTTGTCGAGTGCGCTGTAGGTGAGCGCCGCGATGATCAGTGCCGGGATGCGGCACGCCATGAGGATCGTGTACTTGCGCACCCGGGCGCGGTGCTGCTCCTCGAACGAGGACGTCGCCGACGTGATGAGCGCGGGGTGCCGTGGCGTGCCTGCCTCGCTGGCGTCCGAGAACCCGTGGCTCGAGGATCCGAAAAACCGGTGCGCGTCGTCCTCGCGTTCCGCACCTACTGCCATGATTCCACTGTGTCACTGTCAGCGGCGGATTGCGAACGGCGGACGCGGCGGTGATGGAACCTTCGAGGAACGACGAACGCCGTGGGGCATCATGGAGGGGTGAGCACCGACACCAAGGTCCGCCCGGACGTCACCACCGACGACAGCACCACCGACGACACCCCGAAGTACTTCCATTACGTCAAGAAGAACAAGATCGCCGAGAGCGCCGTGATGGGCACACACGTCGTCGCCCTGTGCGGCGAGGTCTTCCCGGTGACCCGGTCCGCGAAGCCCGGTTCACCCGTCTGCCCGGAGTGCAAGAAGATCTACGACGCCCTGCGCAAGTAGGTTGACACGCAGCGCCGCTCAGCCCCCGCTGACCTGGGTGGGGTCTCGCCGCGGGGCCGGGTCCGGGGGCGCCGGCTCGGTTGTCTGCGTGGCGTCCTCGCGTGAATCGCCACGCACCAGATCGCGCACCTTGTCGGTGGCGACCCGGATCGGGCCGGTCGCGAGCTGGATGGTCGGGCTCTCGGTGGCCTGGGCGGCCAGCCACTCCCGCATCTGGGCGATCCGGGTCGCGCGGGCGGGCCAGAACTCCTGGATGGTGGCGTTGAACTCGGCGCCGAGCACGACCGCGAACCCGAGGAAGAACGTGAACAGCAGGAAGGCTATCGTGCTCGCCAGCGCGCCGTAGCTGGCGCCGGTCTCGGCCACCCACCGCAGGTACAGCCGCAGCACCGCGCTCGCGCCGATGAAGAACACCCCCGCGAGCAGCGCACCGCCCAGCAGGCGGTGCCACGGCAGCGAGGTGTGCAGCGCGAGCTTGTACAACGTGGTGAGCCCGACGATGAGGATCAGGGCCACGCCCGGGTAGTAGAAGAAATCGAGCAGCTGCGACCCGATGTCGTACCACGGCTCGGGCAGCGCCCTTGCGATCATCGTGGGTCCGAGGGCGACGAGTGGGAGCACGAATACCGCGGTGATGAGGAACCCGATGTAGAGGAACAACGCGAAGATCCGCTGCCACAACGGATGGCGGAGGTCATGCTGGTCGTGGGCCTCGACGATCGAATCGACGAACGTGGACATCGCCGACGACCCCGCCCATAGCGAGATGAGGAAGCCGACCGACACGATTCCCGGTCGGCCGCGTTGCAGCACGTCGGCGACCGTCGGGGCGATGAGTTGGTCGACGACATCCGCGCTGAACACGTCGCGGCTGAAGGCGATGATCTTGGATTGGATGATGTTCAGGGTGTCGGGGCCGAACCAGCCGCCGATGTAGCCGACGCTGCCGAGCAGTCCGAGCAGCAGCGGCGGGAGCGACAGCGTCTGCCAGAAGGCGGCGGTCGCGGCCTTGCTGAAGATCGAGTGGTCCCACGCCTTCTCCGCGACCCGCCCGATCACCGTCGTCGTGGCCTTGATCGGTCCCATGTCGTGTATTCGCACGAACCCGGGGTCGTCCGGGCCCGGCGGGTGCCGATCGGTGTAGTGCGTGTGGTGCTCGGACATGGTGCCTACCAGCATCCCGCACTCGCGCGCCGCGTGCCCACCGGTCCGGCGACATGTCGTGCTGCGGTGCCCCAGTACCGATCTGGGACCGCTAAGCTCGTCGCGGCGAAGCCGGCGGGTCGGGACAGCGAAGGAGTTCGGGGAGCGGTGGCAAGCGAGGGTCCTGTCCCGATGCGGGCCTGGCAGCGGCGGGCGCTGATCAAGTACCTGTCCACCGCGCCGCGGGACTTCCTCGCGGTCGCGACGCCCGGTGCGGGCAAGACCACCTTCGCGCTCAAGGTCGCCGCCGAACTGCTCGCCGACCGAACCGTCGACGCCCTCACCGTCGTCGCGCCGACCGAGCACCTCAAGCACCAGTGGTCGGCGGCGGCGTCGCAGGTCGGGATCGCGCTCGATTCGCGCTTCTCGAACTCGACCGGACAGACGTCGGCGGACTATGACGGCGTCGTCATCACCTACGCGCAGGTCGCCTCGCACCCCTTCCGGCACCGCGTGCGCACCGAGAACCGGCGCACCCTGGTGATCCTCGACGAGATACACCACGGCGGCGACGCGAAGAGTTGGGGCGACGCGGTGCGCGAGGCGTTCGAGCCGGCGACGCGGCGCCTCGCGCTCACCGGCACCCCGTTCCGCAGTGACGACTCGGCGATCCCGTTCGTCACCTACGAACCCGACGGTGACGGCCTGCCGCGCTCGCGTGCCGACCACTCCTACGGGTATGCCGAGGCGCTCGCCGACGGCGTCGTACGGCCCGTGGTGTTTCTCGCCTACTCGGGTGAGGCGCGGTGGCGCGACAGCGCGGGCGAGGAGTACGCCGCGCGCCTCGGCGAGCCGCTGAGTGCCGAGCAGACGGCGCGGGCGTGGCGGACCGCGCTGGACCCGCACGGCGACTGGATCGCGGCGGTGCTACGCGCGGCAGACACCCGGCTGGGCCAGCTGCGCGGTGCCGGCATGCCCGACGCGGGCGGGCTCGTCATCGCGTCGGACCAGACCAGCGCGCGTGCATACGCTGAATTGCTCGGCGCGATCACCGCGGAGCCCCCCGCGCTGGTACTCTCCGACGATCCTGGATCCTCGGCGCGGATCGCGGACTTCGCGGCCGGCACCGTCGCGTGGATGGTGGCGGTGCGGATGGTTTCCGAGGGTGTGGACGTGCCGCGGCTCGCCGTTGGCGTCTATGCGACGAGCGCGTCGACGCCGCTCTACTTCGCGCAGGCGATCGGGCGGTTCGTGCGCGCGCGAAAGACGGGGGAGACGGCGAGCGTGTTCCTGCCGTCGGTGCCGGTGCTGCTCGACCTCGCCGCCCAGATGGAGGTGCAGCGCGAACACGTCCTCGGCAAACCGCACCGCGAGCCGGGTTTCGAAGACGGGTTGCTGATCGAGGCGAACAAGAGCAAAGACGAACCCGACGAACCGGACACGCTGTTCACCGCGCTGGGCGCCGACGCCGAGTTGGATCAGGTCATCTACGACGGATCGTCGTTCGGCACCGCGACGTTCGCGGGCTCGGACGAGGAGGCCGACTACCTGGGCCTGCCGGGGCTGCTCGACGCCGAGCAGATGCGGGCGCTGCTGTGGGATCGGCAGTCCCGCCAGCTCGCGGACCGGGCCGCGGCGGGCGCGGAGCGGACCCCGCCGGTGCCGCCGGCCGCGCGCCCGAACACCGGCGAGCAACTCGGCGCGTTACGTCGCGAACTGAACGGTCTCGTCGCCATGCACCATCACCGGACCGGGAAGCCGCACGGCGTGATCCACGGCGAACTGCGGCGCGAGTGCGGTGGACCGCCGACGGCGATCGCCTCGGCGGATCAACTGACTGCCCGCATCGCCGCCTTGCGGCACTGGTGAACGCTGCGGCGCCGGTGAATGCTGCGGTGAACCGGTCCCGGAGCGCAAGACAGCGGGCGACTCGAGGTCACCCGCTGTCGGACGTTTCCCGCGACGTCAGTTGGCGAACGCGGACTCCGTGTCGATCCGCGCGTCCAGCTCGCGCAGCTTGTCGGCGTGCTTGTTCGCATGATGCTGGCAGAACAGCAGCTCGGCACCCGTCGGCAACACGGCACGTACCCGGGCGGCCGCACCGCAGCGGTCACAACGGTCTGCTGCAGTCAGCGGGGCGCTAGTCAGGGTTCCTGGCATGACTCCTCCGTCCTGGCTGTTCGGTGCGAACACCGCGTCGCCTGGTGTTTCCTCCGCCGCATCTTTGCTTCACGGTGGATTCACTCTGACAGACGTTCGACGGGGCCGGGTTGTTCCCGTGGCCGGTTCATTGTGTTGTCACGCACACGCAACACGGTGTTCTCAGCGCACCACGTTTGTGCTGCGGAAGTCCGGTTTCCGAATCGGGAGTGTGTAGTTTGTCACATCGCGGCGACGGGCGGTTTTCCCCCCTCCGGGGGTGATCTCATCGGTGGGACGCCGCCTTCGCGCAACGGCTACGCTCCACCCGTGAACGTCGAAGTTACCCCGCTGCCCGGTATCGGAGTCCGCAAGGACTTCGAACTCACCACGGGCCGGCGCATCGGTGTGGTGTCCCGCCGCGACGGCACCACGGACCTGATCGTCTCCAAGGTCGACGACCCCGACGCCATGGTGGCGGAGGTGCCGCTGTCCAAGGAGGAGGCGGGCGTGCTGGCCAACCTGCTCGGCGCGCCGCAACTCGTCGCGCAGTTGCAGGAGGAGCATCGCGACCTGCCCGGCATCAACACCCGGCAGATGCCGATCGCGGAGAACTCGCCCTACGACGGCCGCACGCTCGGCGAGACCGCGATGCGCACGCGGACCAAGGTCTCGATCGTCGCAGTCATGCGCGCCGGCCAGATTCAACCGTCCCCGGGCCCGGACTACCTGTTCACCGCCGGTGACCTGCTGGTGGTCGTCGGCACCTCGGAGGGCCTCGACGCGGCCGCCAAGATCCTGACGCACGGATGACCCGAAGATGACCGAGGCCGCCACCGCGCTGATCGAACTCGGCGGGGTCTTCCTCGTGCTCGGCATACTGGGCCGGGTCGCGGGGCGGTTCGGTATGTCACCGATCCCGCTGTATCTGCTCGGCGGTCTGGCGTTCGGCGTCGGCGGAATCGTTCCGCTCGTCGCATTCGACGAGTTCTCCCACCTCGCCAGCGAGATCGGCGTCGTGTTGCTGCTGTTGCTGCTCGGCCTCGAATACACCGCGAGCGAGTTGATGACGGGCCTTCGGCGTTCATGGGTGGCGGGCGTGCTCGACATCGTGTTGAACGCGACACCCGGCGCGGTGGTCGCGCTGCTGCTCGGCTGGGGACCCACGGGCGCGCTCGCGCTCGGCGGCGTCACCTACATCTCGTCGTCGGGGATTGTCGCCAAGGTGCTCACCGACCTCGGTCGGCTGGGCAACCGCGAGACCCCCGTGATCCTGTCGATCCTCGTGTTCGAGGACCTCACCATGGCGCTCTACCTGCCGGTCCTGACCGGCGTGCTGGCCGGGGTGAGCCTACTGGGCGGCCTGCAGACGGTCGGGATCGCGCTTGCGACGGTGACGATCGTGCTGGTGGTCGCGCTGCGCTATGGCCGGCACGTGTCGTCGGTGGTGCACAGCAACGACCGCGAGGTGTTCCTGCTGCAGTTGCTCGGCGCTGCGCTGCTGGTGGCGGGCGTGGCGTCGGCACTGCAGGTCTCCGCCGCCGTCGGCGCATTCATGCTCGGCATAGCGATCTCCGGGTCCACCGCGCACAGCGCGAAAAAACTGCTCGAACCGCTGCGCGACCTGTTCGCGGCGATGTTCTTCGTCGTATTCGGCCTGTCCACCGATCCGACCGCGATCCCGCCGGTGCTCGGCTGGGCGGTCGTGCTGGCGGTGGTGACGACCGCGACGAAGGTCGCGACCGGATGGTGGGCGGCGCGGGCGCAGGGTGTGCGGCGGATGGGTCGCGCGCGGGCCGGGGCGGCGTTGGTCGCTCGCGGGGAGTTCTCGATCGTCATTGCGGGCCTGACCGTCGCCGCCGGCGCCGTCGAGGGCGAGCTCGCCGCCCTCGCGACCGCCTACGTGCTGATCATGGCCATCCTCGGCCCGGTGGCGGCGCGAGTCGTGGAGCCGGTCATGTCGCTGGTCGCCCGCGTCACGGGCACCTCGGGCGCTGTCGGCCAGCAGCGCTTCCCCACCCTCTGACGCCGACAGCGCGGTGTGCCTGCCGGGGCGGGGTCAGTCCAGGTAGTCCCGCAACACCTGCGATCGGCTCGGGTGGCGCAGCTTGGACATCGTCTTCGACTCGATCTGGCGGATCCGCTCACGCGTCACCCCGTAGACCTGGCCGATCTCGTCGAGCGTACGGGGCTGGCCGTCGGTGAGGCCGAAACGGAGCCGGACGACGCCGGCCTCGCGCTCGGACAGGGTCTCGAGCACCGACTGCAGCTGGTCCTGCAGCAGCGTGAACGACACCGCGTCGACGGCGACGACCGCCTCGGAGTCCTCGATGAAGTCGCCGAGCTGGCTGTCGCCCTCGTCGCCGATGGTCTGGTCGAGCGAGATCGGTTCCCGGGCGTACTGCTGGATCTCGAGGACCTTCTCCGGGGTGATGTCCATTTCCTTGGCGAGCTCTTCGGGCGTCGGCTCGCGGCCGAGGTCCTGCAGCAGTTCGCGCTGGATGCGGCCGAGCTTGTTGATCACCTCGACCATGTGCACGGGGATGCGGATGGTGCGGGCCTGGTCGGCCATCGCGCGGGTGATGGCCTGGCGGATCCACCACGTCGCGTACGTGGAGAACTTGTAGCCCTTCGTGTAGTCGAACTTCTCGACCGCGCGGATCAGGCCGAGGTTGCCCTCCTGAATGAGGTCCAGGAACGCCATGCCACGACCGGTGTAGCGCTTGGCCAGCGACACCACGAGCCGCAGGTTCGCCTCGAGCAGGTGGTTCTTCGCCCGGTTGCCGTCCGCGCAGATCCAGCTCATCTCGCGGCGCTCGGCGGGCGCGTACTTCTCGCCGGAGTCCGCCTTCTCCTGCACGAGGAAGGTCGCGTACAGGCCGGCCTCGATCCGCTTGGCGAGTTCGACCTCCTCCTCGGCGTTGAGCAGCGCGACCTTGCCGATCTGCTTGAGATACGCGCGCACCGAGTCGGCCGAGGCGGTGAGCTCGGCGTCCTTGCGGGCCTGCCGCAGCGCCTCGGACTCCTCCTCGTCCCACACGAAGTCGCCGGAGGCCTTGTCGGCCTCGGAGGGTTCGTCGACCGCGGGTTCGTCGACGGCGCCGTCGGCCGCCAGGTCACCCTCGGGAGCCTCCATGTTGGCGAGGTCGGCCGCTTCGACCTCCTGGCCCTGACCGGCCGTACCCTCGGGCGCCTCGCCCGTCTGGGCCGCCTTCTTGACCGGGGCCTTCTTCACCGCGCGTTTGGTCGCCTTCTTGCCGGATTTCTTCGCGGTGCGGGCGGCCGGATGCGCGGACTCGGCGGTAGCGGCGCCGCCACCCTGCATCGAAGCGGCCACCTCCGGCGATTCGGTGGAATCGGCGGTCTGATGGGTATTCGTGGCTACCACGTACGCCCTTTCGTGACGAGGTCGTGCGGCGTCACGCCAGAGTGGCTCCGGCGGAGAGGTCTGTTCAGGCTTCACCGGCTATGCGCCCGGCATTGACCATTGTAACTACCCGCTGGGCGTGGCCATCCAATCTCGGGTTTCTCGCCCCCGTCACAGCTCCCAGCGCGTCGCCATGGCGGCGCCGACGATCCCTGCAGTGTTCAGCAGCTTGGCCGGCACGACCGGGGTGTCGCAGGTCAGCAGGGGAATCCACTTGTCGGACTTGCGGCTGATCCCACCGCCGACGACGAACAGGTCCGGCCACAGCAGCGCCTCGTAGGTGCGCAGGACCTTGCTGACCTCCTTCGCCCACTTCGAGTACGGCCAATCGTTGCGTTCCTTGACCGACGACGCGGCCCGATGCTCGGCCTCCTTGCCGTCGACCTCGATGTGGCCGAACTCGGTGTTCGGTAGCAGGACGCCGTGGTTGAGGACCGCGGAGCCGATGCCCGTACCGAAGGTGAGCATCATGACCACCCCGCGGACGTCACGGCCCGCGCCGTGCGCGTCCTCGGCCAACCCGGCGGCGTCGGCGTCGTTGACGATCGTCACGTCGCGACCGCCGAGCACATCGGAGAACAGTTTGTGCGCGTCGGTGTCGATCCACGACTTGTCGATGTTGGCCGCCGTCCGCGCGATGCCGCCCTTCACCACGGACGGCAACGTCACCCCGACCGGACCGTCCCAGCGGGCCTGCTCGACGATCTTCGCGACCGTGTCCGCGACCGCGTCGGGTGTCGACGGCTGCGGCGTGAGGATCTTGATGCGTTCGGTGGTCAACTCGCCGCTCGACAGGTCCACGGTGGCGCCCTTGACGCCGCTGCCGCCGACATCGACACCGAATCCGATGGGGCCTTGGTCCGCCATGACCATCTCCTTCGCAGCAGGTGGTGGGTGCACTCCTGTCGCAAACATTAGTGCGTGTGCAGCCCTTTCATGATCCGATGAAGCCGTGCCTGGAAGCGATGCAGACAGCGGCCCGATCGACCTGCGCGCCACCGCGGTGCGGATCGCAGAGGAGGCGGCGGCCCACGTGCGGGCGCGCCGCCCCGAGGTGTTCGGCGGGTCGGGTGCCGCCCGGGTGCCCGACAGTGCGGATGCGGTGCAGGCCAAGAGTTCCCCGACCGATCCTGTCACGGTGGTGGACACCGAGACGGAGCAGCTGATCCGCGCGCTGCTGGCGCAACAACGCCCGGGTGACCCGGTGCTCGGCGAGGAGGGCGGTGGATCTGCCGCGGCTCCGGCCGGTGTGCGCTGGGTCGTCGACCCGATCGACGGAACCGTCAACTTCCTCTACGGGATACCGGCGTACGCGGTGTCGGTGGCCGCGCAGATCGACGGCAGCAGCGTCGCGGGCGCGGTGGTCGACGTCGCGGCCGGGCTCACCTACAGCGCGGCACTCGGCCACGGTGCGTGCCGGCACGATCGCGACGGCGTCGAGACGACGCTGCAGGCGAGCACCGTCGACGCCGTGGGGCTCGCGCTGGTGGCGACCGGGTTCGGCTACGGAGCCCACCGCCGCGCCGCGCAGGGACGGATCGTGGCCGCGCTGCTCCCGCGGGTGCGCGACATCCGCCGGATCGGGTCGGCCGCGCTCGACCTGTGCATGGTCGCGTCCGGGCTGGTCGACGCACACTACGAGCACGGGCTCAGCCCGTGGGATTGGGCGGCGGGCTCGCTGATCGCGGCCGAAGCGGGCGCCCGGGTGCATACGCCGGAACCGACGGCGTCGAGCGCGGACGGTCAGGTCCTGGTGGCGTGCGCGCCGGGGATCGCCGCCGAACTCGACGCGGTGCTCGACGAACTCGGCGCGTTCACCCCGCTGCCGGACGCGTGAGCAGCGGTCAGCAGCGCGCGGTACGTGCCGCGTCGAGCAGGTCGCCGTCCAGCGGGGCCGGCTCCGCGCCGGGTTGCTGTGCGCGCAGCGTGCGCAGCACCTCCTCGGCGTCGTCGTTGGGGGCGATCTCGCCGAAGTAGGTGCCGAGCGCAAGGTCGACGGTGTCGTCTGGGCGGGTGTCCTCGATCAGCTCGGCGCACGGGGCCGCCAACTGAACCGACGCGGCCGCGGCGGCCCCGGACGGACCGAACCGGATCTGTGCCGAGCACTCCATGTTCTGGTCGACGTAGACCGGGTCGTTGCCGACCTGTACGTCCGGCGCGCTGGCGAAGCCGAGGTCCGACAGCTGCGAGGCGATGTGCGCGGCCTGGCCGCGTTGCCCGTTGGCGTTGTACACGCGCACCCGGGTGGCGGACAGAGCCGCTGGTTCGACATCGTCGAGCCGGGATGCGTCGACCCGTTGGCCGAGCGGCGCCGGGGCGGGTGCCGCCGGGTCCGAAGACGGGCTGGGATCGCTGCACGCCATCGCGGTGGTGCTCGCGTCGTCAGTGCTCAGCACGCCGACCCACACCACGGTGCCGAGCACAGCGAAGACTGTCACCAGAATCAGCCACGGCAGAGGCCGCCGCCGCCGGAACGGGCGGCCCCGCTCGTCGGTGGACCTGCCCTCGGTGATGAGTGAAACCACGCCCGTCGATCCCTTCCTCCGCCGCCGCGGACCACTGTAAACGCCTGTGCCGACAGATACACGGAGGCGCCCGCGGGGGGCGGGAACAACAATTACCGGCCAGATGTTTGAGGAGCAGGCTCGGATCGGCTATTGTCCTCCCGCTCAGTGTCTCGGGGAATGTTTCCGGTCTCCGGGGTTCGGGCATTTTTCGAGGGTGCGGATCGTTGAGCCACTGCACCTAGTGCGGCGTCCGGCCGGGAACGGTCCGGACAGGGAGAAAGGGACGAGGGGTAACGAGATGGCAACCGACTACGACGCTCCGCGACGCAGCGAGGCCGACGACGTTTCCGAGGACTCGCTCGAGGAATTGAAGGCCCGCCGCAACGAGGCTCAGTCCGCCGTCGTCGACGTGGACGAAACCGACACCGCCGAGTCGTTCGAACTCCCGGGGGCGGATCTGTCCGGCGAGGAACTGTCCGTGCGGGTGATTCCGAAGCAGGCCGACGAGTTCACGTGTTCGAGCTGCTTTTTGGTACATCACCGCAGCCGGCTGGCGAGTTCGGCGAACGGTCAGCTGATCTGCATGGACTGCGCGGCCTGACGCTCAGGCGGCGTCGAAACCGAGAGCGGCGGCGAAACCGAGAGCGGCGAGCACCCGATCCGGACGACGCGAGCTGACCAGCCAGTACGGCGTCGGGTCGTCCGGATCGTCGAGCACCACGAGCACCATGGGCCGCACCCACGGGCGGTGTTGCACAAACGCCGCCGGATCCAGCTGGCGGCCGAGGGCGGCGCTCTTGGCGCTGCCCGGCACCGCGGCGGCCCGCGAGACGACGTCGGCGGGCAGGTGGGCGCGGTCGACGACCAGTTCGGTCCCAGCGCTGCGCTGCACCACCGACACCCGGTGCCGCGACAGCCACAACAGCACCCAGACCGGGATCGGCAGCAGCAACACGTACGGCAACCAGGCGCGGATCCCCGGCGCGCCCATGTGAATCTCGGCGGCGAGCAGCGCGGTCAGCGCGAACGCGATCGGCCACCACCACAGCGGAACCCACAGCCGTTCGGAGTACACGGTGCGCGGGGCACCGTCGGTTCGTTCGTCCACCCCGTCCGGGCGCGATCCTGCCGCCATCCCTCGAGCGTAGAGAATGGCTTTGCCCGGCGTAGTGTCGGACCACGTGAGCGACCTTCCCGCGTGGCCCGTTCCCGCTGTGTCACTGCTGCGCCTCGATCCCGACATTCCTCTCCCACATCGCGCCCATCCCGGCGACGCGGGCGTGGATCTGTGCAGCACGGAAGACGTCATCATCGAACCGGGCGAGCGGGCTCTCGTCGGCACCGGGGTCGCCGTCGCACTGCCGGTCGGGACCGTCGGCCTGATCCACCCCCGCTCGGGACTTGCTGCGAAATCCGGTCTGTCCGTGGTGAATACGCCGGGAACGGTCGACGCGGGTTATCGCGGTGAGATCAAGGTGTGCCTGATCAACCACGACCTGCGCACCCCGATCGAGGTCCGCCGTGGCGACCGGATCGCGCAGTTGCTGGTGCAGCGGGTGGAATTGGTCGACTTCGTGGAGGTGCCGGCACTCGACGACACGAGCCGCGGGGCCGGCGGTTACGGCTCGAGCGGGGGCCACGCGAGCCTGGCCGAGGAAGGGGTCTAGCGGTGGTGTTCGGACGCAGGAAGCGCAAGCAGGCCGAGGAGGCGGCGGCCCCGGTCGAGGCGGCGGGGGACCTCGACGAGGACCTCGACGAAAGCGACTACGCCGACGGCGACGACGCCGACGAGGTTGATCCGCACCCCGAGGGCGGCCCCTACGACTACGACGACGTCGCCGACCGGCTCGGCGACGTGCTCGACCAGCGTCTCGATCTCGGTTCGGTGGTGCTGCCGGTGCCGGAGGGCACCCAGCTGCAGGTCGAGATGTCGGCCACCGGCGCGCCGCAGGCGGTGCACCTGACGCTGCCGCACGGGCGGATCACGGTCGCGGCGTACGCGGCGCCCAAGTCGCCGGGGCAGTGGCGCGAGGTGACCGCCGACCTGGCCGAGTCGCTGCGCAAGGACAACGCGAAGGTCAGCGTGGAGATGGGCCCGTGGGGCCGCGAGGTGGTCGCGTCGACCCCGAATGCGGATCTGCGGTTCATCGGCGTCGACGGCTACCGCTGGATGGTGCGGCTGGTCGCGGCCGGGCCCGCCGGGGCGACGGTCGCGGACGGGCCGCTGATCAAGGCCGCGCGCACAGTGCTCACCGACACAGTGGTGCGCCGCGGCAGCGACCCGCACCCCGTGCGCACCCCGCTGCCGGTCGTATTACCCGCCGCGCTGGCCCAGCAACTCGCGGCCGCGCACCAGCAGCAGGCGGCGGCGCAGGCGGCGGCAGCGCAGCAGGCGCAGCAACCACAACCACAGCAACCGCAGCCACCGCAGCCACCGGAGCCACCACAGCCACCACAGCCACCACAGCCACCACAGGCCCAGCAGTCTCCTCAGTCACAGCAGTGGCAACCGCCTCAGCCACAACAGGAGTCGCAGCCGCGGCGCGGTGCCGAGGGATCGGCGATGCAGCAACTCGGCCGTCAGTCGGGCTGAGGTCACGCCAGCGGCTCGGGCAGCGCCGCGACGCATGCCCGCCCCAGCACTGCCGGATCCGCGCCGATCGCGTCGAGGGTCACCGCCGAGAGCCCGCACCGCGGGATCAGCCCCGCCCACTGCTGCGCGACCGCGTAGGGGTGCACCGGGTCGTCGCTCGCGGCGGCGATACCCACCGGAACCCGCACGGCGCGCAGCGCGGACTCGTCGGGCGCGCAGTAGGTCGCGGCCTCGGTCAGCGCGTCGGGCAGGTCGGGCCACTGCGAGGCCCACGAGCGCGCCAACGTCTGCGCCAGCCACGACGGACTGCTCGCGCGCATCGCGGCGGTCACCGCCTCGAGCCCGGATTCGCGCAGGGCACCGGCGGTGTGGGCGGCCGCGAGTGCGGCGGGGGCGGCAGGAGGTCCCGCGGGATCACCCGTCCACGCCGGCAGCGCCGCCAGCACTGCGACCGTCCGCTCCGGGTGGCGAAACGCCCAGTCCAGAGCCACGGCCGCGCCGATCGAGATGCCGCACGCGAGGACGTTCGCGCTGGTCGCGGCCGCGTCGTCGAGCGCGGCCCGGTAGCTGCCGACCAATCGGCGCGGGTCCGGATCGACCGCGACCGCAGCGATCCCCGCCGCGTCCAGCGCCGGTCCGAATGCGGCACGCGCGAACAGCGCATCGGAGCCCGTGCCGGGCAGTAGCACGGCAGTGACTGATCTGCCCATGGCGACTGATCTGCCGACGGCGGATCGGGCGGCGAACGACCCGTCACTGTGTGGCATGAGCCGATTGTGCCGGGCGTCACAACCACAGGAGACCGAGTGGTTACCCGATCGCAATGGGTCTACAGTGGCGATCACAGGGCTCCGCTCCAGCCTCGCGAGATCCGCGCCGGCTGTTCGGCGCCAAGGATTTTCAGGAGCACGCTATGGGTAGCTCAGCCACCGGGTACTTTCGTCGGCTGTCCCAACGGCTCACCGAGGATCTCGCAGAACGCGACGCCGAGGAGATGGCCGAGACTGCCGAGGCATCCGGCGCCGTGCGCGCATCGCAGTGTTGTCGGGGGGACGAAGTCACGATGCTGGGCCGGTTGCGCAGCGTCAACGCTTGCACCAAGGCCTCCGGCGCGTCCATGCAGGCCGAGTTCTACGATGGCACCGACATCGTGACGCTGGTCTGGATCGGCCGCCGCAAGATCCCCGGCATCGAGCCGGGACGCAAGCTGATGGTCCGCGGTCGGGTCGGTGAACGCGACGGCGAAAAGGTCATCTACAACCCCTACTACGAACTGCAGGGCACCGCCTGAGCAGCGCACACGAGCCCAGCAAGTACGAACCGACAGCCGAGCGCCAGCAGTCCCTCCTCGAGCAGCTCGGCGGTGTCAGCGGGCTGATCTACTCCACGCTCCCGATCCTCGCCTTCGTCCCGGCGAACGCGATCTGGGGGCTCACCGTCGCGATCTGGGCGGCGCTCGGTGTGGCCGCAGCGGTCCTGGTGTGGCGCCTGGTCCGCCGTGCCGGCGTGCAGCCCGCGATTTCGGGGTTCCTCGGCGTCGGGATCTGTGCGTTCATCGCGCACCGCACCGGAGACGCCAAGGGCTACTTCCTGTTCGGCATCTACACCAGCCTCGTCTACGGCGCGGTGTTCCTCGGCTCGATCCTCGTGCGCTGGCCGCTCGTCGGCGTCATCTGGGGCGTGCTCAACGGACACGGCACTGGGTGGCGGCGCAACCGGACCGCGCTGCGGGCCTACGACCTCGCGACCGCCGCGTGGGCGGTGGTATTCGGCGCCCGCTACTTCGTGCAGTCCCGCCTCTACGACACCGACCACACCGGCTGGCTCGCCGTCGCCCGCATCGCGATGGGCTGGCCGCTGGCCGCCCTGGCCCTCGCCGTGACGGTCTGGGCGGTACGCCGGGCCGGACGGGCGACCGCTGGGGGTGGCGAGCCGCACCCAGGGTGAGCGGGGACCAACCCCAGGGGTCCTGGTTGCGAAAGCCGTGGCGCCAGAAGATCGAAGGGTGCAATCGACACCCGACACCGCCAGGCTCGACGCCCTCGCCGCCGCCGCCCCGGGCGGCGACCGCGACGCCGTCAGCGAGATTCTGCGGATCGTGCATCCGCTCATGCTGCAGTACTGCGCCGCGCGTCTACGCCGCCGCGACGACCTGCACGTCACGCCCGACGACGTCGCGCAGGAGATCTGCCTCGCAACCGTGACCGCGTTGCCGCGGTATGTCGACCGGGGCAAGTCGTTCCTGTCGTTCGTGTACGGCATCGCCGCGAACAAGGTCGCCGACGCCCGCCGCCGCGGCCGCATCCACCCCGTGTACACGGTCGACGAGGTGCCCGAGCGCCCGTGCGCCGAGGCTGGCCCCGAGGAGCGGCTGCTGCGCGCCGAACGAAGCAGCGTCACCGGCGAACTGATGCGCGTGCTCGCGCCGCACCACCGCGAGATCCTCGTGATGCGGATCGTGATGGGCTGGTCGGCCGCGCAGACCGCAGAGGCCATCGGCACGTCCGCGGGGGTGGTCCGCGTGATGCAGCACCGCGCGCTGAACAAGTTGCGCGCCCAACTCGACCGCGACGCAGAGGTCCGCGAACTCGTCTGCGCGTGAGTGGTGGGCGGCCGCCGTCAGCCCGGCGCCGCCGCCGTCAGCCCGGTGCCGCCGGCCTCAGCGTGGCGCCGCCGGCGTCAGCCCCAGCGCCTCGCGCAGATCGTCCTCGACCTCCACTGCCGCGACGAACAGCAGTTCGTCGCCGCCCTCGAGCGGATCGTCGGCCTGCGGCACGATGACCCGCCCGCCGCGCAGGATCGCCACCAGCGCCGCGTCCCGCGGTAGGTGCACCTTGCGGACCGGCTTGCCGGCCAGCGCGGTGTCGTCGGGCAACGTCACCTCCACCAGGTTCGCCTTACCCTGACGCAGCGTCAGCAGCCGGACCAGGTCGCCGACCTGCACCGCCTCCTCCACCAGCGACGCCAGGATGGAGGGCGTCGACACCGCGACGTCCACGCCCCAGGACTGGTCGAAGAGCCATTCGTTGCGGGGATCGTTCACCCGCGCGACCACACGGCCGACGCCGAACTCTGTCTTCGCGAGCAGGCTCAGCACCAGGTTCACCTTGTCGTCGCCGGTGGCGGCGATGACCACCTCGTAGGTCTCGAGTTCGGCCGCCTCCAGGAGTTTCAGCTCGCACGCGTCCGCGTGCACCCACTTCGCCGCCGGGATCTCCGCGGGCTCGATGTGCGCGGCCTGGCGTTCGAGGAGCATCACGTCGTGACCGGTACGCAGCAGTTCCCGCGCGATGGAGCGCCCCACGGCGCCTGCGCCCGCGATTGCAACCCGCATCCCTGTCCTCCTCGGGCTCTGGCGTCCCCGACCTGCGTCGTCTCTGGCTCGGGCGTCTCGCCGGGCTCAGTCCTCCTCCGGCGGCGCCGCGGCCCCCAGCGCAGCCGCCTCACCGACGGTGCCCGCCACCGCCGCGACGTAGACCGTATCCCCGTCCTGCACGACGGTGCGCTGCTCCGGCAGCACTCCGGCCCCGAACCGGATGAGGAACGCGACGCGGATGTGCGTAGCCGCCTCCAGTTGCGCGACGGTGCGCCCGTACCAGTCCTCGTGCAACTCGAGATGCACCAGCGCGACGGAACCGGACGGGTCGCGCCACTTGATCGTCTCGGTGTCCTGCAGCAGCGACTGCAGGAAGCGGTCGGTGGTCCACGGCACGGTGGCGATGGTCGGGATGCCGAGCCGTTCGAACACCGCCGCGCGTTTGGGGTCGTAGATGCGCGCGACCACCCGGTCCACACCGAACGTCTCGCGGGCGACGCGCGCGGAGATGATGTTGGAGTTGTCGCCGGAGGACACGGCGGCGAATGCATCGGCCCGCTCGATCCCCGCCTTCAGGAGCACGTCGCGGTCGAATCCCATGCCCAGCACGATCGTTCCGGGAAACTCCGTGCCCAACCGACGGAACGAGGTGCTTTCCCGGTCGACGACGGCGACCTCGTGCCCGATCCGGACCAGGGCCAGCGCCAGCGACGATCCGACGCGACCACACCCCATCACGACGACGTACACCGGCGACCTCGTTTCCGACCCGACCCGGCGAACCACTCGCCGCGGTGATCACTTCGCACGGTACCGCCCCCGCCTCGCGGCGGGTGTGGACTCACGAGTCTTGCCGACGGCTTACGCTTTGCCGGTGTCCAAGCTCACGACCGCCACCAAGCGGCTGCTGCTCGGTCGACCGTTCCGCAGCGACACCCTGGGCCACACCCTGTTGTCGAAGCGGATCGCACTGCCGGTGTTCGCCTCCGATGCGATGTCGTCGGTGGCGTACGCACCGGAGGAGATCTTCCTGGTGCTGTCGGTGGCGGGGCTGTCGGCCTACGCCTACACGCCCTGGATCGGGCTGGCGGTTGCGTTCGTCATGGCGGTCGTGGTCGCGAGCTACCGGCAGAACGTGCACGCCTACCCGTCGGGCGGCGGCGACTACGAGGTGGCCACGAAGAACCTCGGCCCGAATGCGGGGCTCACCGTGGGCAGCGCCCTGCTCGTCGATTACGTCCTGACCGTCGCGGTGTCGATCTCGTCGGCGGCATCGAACATCGGCTCGGCGGTACCGTTCGTGGCCCAGCACAAGGTGTGGTTCGCGATCGTCGCGATCGTCGTGCTGACGGCGATGAACCTGCGTGGGATTCGGGAGTCGGGAACTGCGTTCGCGATCCCGACCTATGCGTTCATCATCGGGATGGTCCTGATGCTCGTGTGGGGGCTGTTCGAGTCCTTCGTGCTCGGCGAGGACCTGCGCGCGCCGTCGACGGGCCTCGAACTGCAGGCCGAGAACGACCATCTCTACGGCATCGCCTTCGTCTTCCTGATCGCCCGCGCGTTTTCTTCCGGCTGCGCCGCGCTGACCGGTGTCGAGGCGATCAGCAACGGGGTGCCGGCCTTCCGTAAGCCGAAGTCACGCAATGCCGCAACGACGCTGTTGTTGCTCGGCACGATCTCGATCACGCTGTTGATGGGCATCATCCTGCTTGCCGAGAGAATCGGCGTGGTCATTGCGGAGGACCCGGAGCGTCAGCTGGTCGACGCGCCCGAGGGCTACGAGCAGAAGACGCTGATCGCCCAGCTCGCCGAGGCCGTGTTCCACGGCTTCCCGCTAGGCTTCTACTTCGTCACGGTGGTGACGGCGCTGATCCTGGTGCTGGCCGCGAACACCGCATTCAACGGGTTCCCGGTGCTCGGGTCCGTCTTGGCCCAGGACCGTTACCTGCCGCGCCAGTTGCACACCCGCGGAGACCGACTCGCGTTCAGCAACGGGATCCTGTTCCTTGCCGGCGGCGCCATCCTGTTCGTCGTCCTGTTCGGCGGCGAGGTCACCAAGCTGATCCAGCTCTATATCGTCGGTGTGTTCTGCTCGTTCGTGCTCAGCCAGACCGGCATGATCCGGCACTGGACCCGGCACCTGCGCACCGAGACGGATCCGCAGGTTCGGGCGCGGATGCTGCGGTCGCGGGTGATCAACGCGATCGGCCTCGCCATGACCGCGACGGTGCTGGTGATCGTGTTGATCACGAAGTTCGTGGCGGGGGCGTGGATCGCGATCGTGACCATGGCCAGCCTGTTCGGCATCATGCGGCTGATCCGCAAGCACTACGACGCGGTGGCGCGCGAGCTCGAGGAGCATGACTACGAGGGTGTTCTGCCGAGCCGGACGCACTCGATCGTGCTGGTGTCGAAGCTGCACATGCCCACGCTGCGGGCGCTGAACTATGCGCGGGCGACCCGTCCCGACACGCTCGAGGCGGTGACCGTCAACGTCGACGAGCCGGACACCCGCAAGCTGGTGCGCGAATGGGAGCGCAGCGATATCGCGGTGCCGCTCAAGGTGATCGAGTCGCCCTACCGCGAGGTGACCAAGCCGGTGCTGGACTACGTCAAGCGGGTCCGCAAGGATGCGCCGCGCGAGGTGGTGACCGTGTTCATCCCGGAGTACGTCGTCGGCCACTGGTGGGAACAGATTCTGCACAATCAGAGCGCGCTGCGGCTGAAGGGGCGGCTGTTGTTCGAACCCGGTGTGATGGTGACCAGCGTGCCGTGGCAGTTGAACTCGTCGGAGCGGGTGAAGCGCGCCGAGTGGGCGGCGGCACCCGGCGATGTCCGCCGTGGCTATACCGAACCGAAATGACCGAGCCGAAAATTACCGGCGGCTGGGTCGGGCAGATTTTCGAGATCACCCTCGGCAAGCCGGGTCACGGCGGCTTCTGCGTGGGCCGTCACGACGGGCGGGTGGTGTTCGTCCGGCACGGGTTGCCCGGTGAGGTGGTGCGGGCGCGGGTGACCGAGGACCGCGGCGGCGGGTTCTGCCGCGCCGACGCGATCGAGGTGCTGACGGCCTCACCGGACCGGGTGCCCTCGGTCTGCCCCGTGTCCGGCCCGGGCGGCGCGGGATGCTGCGACTACGCGCACGCGAATTTGGCCGCACAGCGCGCCATGAAGGCGGCGGTGCTGGCCGAGCAGTTGCAGCGGATCGCGGGGATGGAGCGCGCGGTGGAGGTCGAGGCGCTGCCCGGGACCGGCGACGGCACCGGCTGGCGCACCCGCACCAGGCTGGTGGTCGGTGCCGACGGCAGGGCCGGCGTGCACCGCTACCGCAGCACCGACGTGATTGCCGATCTGCGCTGCCCGCAACCGGTTCCGGGGGCCACCGCCGACCTCGCGGAGGGTCGCTGGGCCCCGGGCAGCGAACTTGCGGTCGCGGTCGACGGCGCGGGGGAGCGCCACGTCGTGGTGTTCGCCCCGGCGCCGGTGTCGCGCACGGGGCGAGCGAGCACCGGCCGGCGCGGCACCATGGCGCGGCGGGCGGCCGCGAACCGCCCGCGACCGCGCGCGGTGGCGATCGGGTCCGGGCGCGCGCACGAGGTGGTCGCAGGACGCTCCTGGGACGTCGATGCGGCAGTCTTCTGGCAGCCGCATCGTGGTGCGGCACAAACCTATTCCGATGTCGTGGCGGAATGGGCCGACGCGCCGACGGGCGGCGTGGCGTGGGATCTGTACGCCGGCGCGGGCGTGTTCGCGGCGCGACTCGCCGAGCAGGTGGGGCCGAACGGGTCCGTGACGGCGGTGGAGTCCGCCCGCGACGCCTTCGACGACGCCGCCACCGCCCTGCTCGACCTCGCCCAGGTGCACCCGCAGGCCGGTCGGGTGGAACGCGTGCTGGCGGGCCTGGCCGCGGACCCCGACGTCGTCGTCCTCGACCCGCCGCGCGCCGGTGCCGGCAAACAGGTCGTGGCGGCGGTGACCGACCGTGCGCCGCAACGGATCGTGCACGTCGGGTGCGACCCGGCGTCCTTCGCCCGCGACCTGTCTCTCTACATCGCTGCGGGCTACCGGGTCGCCGACCTACACGCCTTCGACGCCTTCCCACTCACCCATCACGTCGAGGCGATCGCGCTGCTGACGCGCTGAACCGGTTCGCGCAGCCACCGCCCGCGCGACATCACCGACGTGATCGTCAGATCGCTGTCGAGCACCACCAGGTCGGCGCGCAGGCCCGGGCGCAGCGCGCCGACGTCGGTCAGCCCGAGCGCCCGCGCCGGGGCGGTGGCGGTGGTCTCGGCGGCGACGCTCAGGGCCAGCTCGCGCGGTAACTCGCTGGTGGCGACCATGTTCCGGAAGATCCGGTCCATCGTGGCCGTGCTGCCGGCGATGGTGTCGGTGCCCGCGAGTTTGGCGACCCCGTCCTCGACGGTGACCGCGAGCGTGCCGAGGGTGTAGCTGCCGTCGGGTGCGCCCGCGGCGGCCATCGCGTCGGTGACCCCGGCGACCCGGCGCGCGCCGGCGCTGGCGAGGACGTGGCGTTGCAGCGCGGGATGGATGTGCACGCCGTCGGCGACCACCTCGACGGTCACCTCAGGGCACTCGAGCAGGGCGAGGGCCGCACCGGGTTCGCGGTGGTGCAGGGGCCGCATCGCGTTGAACAGGTGCGTCGCCACGCTCGCGCCGGCCTGTACCGCCTCGCGTGCCTGCGCGTAGGTGGCGTCCGTATGGCCCACGGCCGCAACCACTCCCGCGTCGACGAGGCGGCGGATCGCGTCGAGGCCGCCCGGGAGCTCCGGGGCGAGCGTGGCCATGGCGATCGTGCCGCGACCCGCCCGAAGCAGGGCGTCGATCTCGGTGGGGTCGGGGTCGCGCAGCTGCTCGACCGCGTGGGCCCCGCAGCGCGAGTGGCTCAACCACGGACCCTCGAGGTGGATGCCCGCGACCACGCCGTCGGCGACGAGGTCGGCGAGCACGCAGACCGAGCGCAGCAGGTCTGCGGGTGTCGCGGTGACCAGACTCGCCACTGTCGACGTCGTGCCTTGCGCGAGATGGAACCGTGCTGCGGCAGCGGCACTCTCGGGGTCGGCGTCGGTGTAGGCGTGGCCACCGCCGCCGTGGCAGTGCATATCGACGAAGCCGGGTACGACGACCGCGTCGGGCAGGTCCACGTCCGGCGCTCGCGGCGCCACGCCCGCTCCGCAGTCGACTATCCGGTCCCCGGTGGTTTCGATCCAGCCCGGGCTGTGCGCGACCCCGCAACCGACGCTGCCGACGACGACCGTGCCCGCCGCGATCATCGAACCGGTCACAGCGTTTCCGTGACCTTGCGCAGCCCGCGCGGGCTGTCCGGGTCGCCGCCGCGGGCGATCGCGAGATGCAACGCAAGCTGTTGCAGCGGCAGGATTTCCAGCAGCGGTGACAGGTTCTCCGGTACGCCCGCGGGTAGGGCGATAGTGGTGGCGGCGGCGAAGATCGCGGGGTCGCCAACGCCGAGAACGTCGGCGTGCTGCTCGCGGAGGCGATCGAGTACCGGCGCCATCGCGCGGCCCCCGATCGTGTCGGTCGCGATCGCGATCACCGGCACGTGCGGGTCGATCGTGGCGAGCGGCCCGTGCAGGAGGTCGGCGCCGGAGAAGGCCTGCGCCGAAAGATACGACGTCTCCATCAGTTTCAGCGCCGCCTCGCGGGCGGTCGGGTATCCGTAGCCGCGGCCGGTGGTGACCAGGCGCTGCGCGAACCGGTAGCGCTGCGCGATCGCGTGCACCCGTTCGTCGGCGGCGAGCACCCGCTCGGCGAGGTCGGGGAGCGCGCGCGCCCCGACGCCGTCGCCGCCGCGCGCGCGGTCGAGCAGCAGGTACAGCGCGAGCAGTTCGGCGGTGTAGGACTTCGTCGCCGCGACCGAGCGTTCCGGTCCGGCCAGCACGTCGATGTGCAGTTCGGCGCTGCGCGCGAGGGGGGAGTCCGGGTTGTTGGTGAGGGCGACGGTCAGTGCGCCCTGCGCCCGAGCGACGTCGACCGAGGCGACGAGGTCCGGCGATCCGCCGGACTGGCTGACGGCGATCACCAGGACGCCGTCGAGTCGCGGTCGGGACCCGTAGAGCGTCACGGTCGACGGCGACGCCGACCCGGCGGGCAGGCCGTGCTCGATCTCCACCAGGTACTTGGCGTACAGCGCGGCGTGGTCGCTGGTGCCGCGGGCAACGAAGGACACGAATCGTGGCGCGTACGCGGCGATTCGGTCGGCGGCGGCGGCGATCTGGTCGGCGCCCTCGGTCAGCAGGCGGCGCCACACCTGGGGTTGCTCGGCGATCTCGGCGGCCATCAGGCGTCCGGGTTCGGTGGTGATGGTCATTTGGTGTCCCTCCGTGGTCAGTGGGTGAGGTGGTCAGTGGGCGAGTTGGTGGGCGAGTGCGACGGCTCCGCGCACGGGGTCCACGTCGAGCACGCGCACGTCGGTGTGCCCGTCCGTGGCGAGTCGGGTCCGGACCGCCGCCTGCAGTGTCGGTTGGTGGACGGCGAGCCCGCCGGCGAGCACGACCGGCCCGGTCCAGTCGAGGCGCCGCGCGACGTTTCGGGCGAGGTCGGCGAGGGCGTCGGCGGCCGCGGCGACAATGCTTCGCGCGTGTTCGTCGCTGGCGGCGGCGAGTTCGAAGACGACGTGTGCGCGCCCGGCCCAGTAGCGACGGTTCGGTTGGGCGTAGAAATGGTCGAGCAGTTGGTCCGGGTGCTGCAGGCCGCAGTCGGCGGCCAGCTGCTGCCCGAGGCGATTTGGCTTGCAGCGGTCGACGCCCCGCAGGGCGTGCCGCACGGCCTCGCGGGCCACCCAGTAGCCGCTGCCCTCGTCGCCGAGCAGGTAGCCCCACCCGCCGGCGCGGGCGGTCGTGCCGTCGTCGCGCCGTCCCCATGCCACCGACCCGGTGCCGGCGATCACGGCGATTCCGGCGTCGAGTCCCGCTGCGGCGAGGATCAATTCGCTGTCGTGGACAACCCGGATCGCTGCGTCGGGCAGGCGCTGCGCGAGCAGATCCCGCAGCCGCGCCGCGCCGTCGGGGGTGTCCACACCCGCCGCGCCGGCACACACGGTGGTGACGTCGCGGGCGTCGAGCCGGTCGAGGACGGCGTCGAGTTGGCGTCCAGCTTCGATCGCGCCGACCGACGCGAGATTGGCGCTGCCGGCCAGGGCCTCGCAGATCCCGGCGGGGGAGTCGAGCAGGCCGTGCGTCTTGGAGCCGCCGATGTCGAGCCCGAGAACCGTCGCGGTCATGCCCGCGCCTCGTCGGTGGCGGTCTCGGTCGGCCAGTGGCCGCCGTTCTCCCAGAAGTGCCGGATGTCCTCGAGCTCACGGCCCTTTGTCTCCGGCGCGAACCGGTAGACGAACGCGAACCCGGCGATCGCGAGCGCACCGAACACCGCGAACGTGCCGGCTCCGCCGAGGGAGTTGAGCATCGTCAGGAAGACGCCGGCGACGATCGCGTTGGCGACCAGGTCCGAGGTGAGCATCGCGCTCGACCCCTGCGACCGCAGCCGCGACGGGAAGCTCTCCCCGGCATACACCCACACCAGCGCACCGAAGCCGAACGTGAAGCCGACGGTGAAGACGAGCACGCCCAGGAAGCCGAGGATCGTCAGCGCGCCGCCGAAGTCCGACCCGGCGAGGAAGACGCCGATCAGCAGGGCGTTCGCCGCGATCATCATCGCGATGCCGCTGAGCAGGATCGGCCGTCGCCCCAGCCGGTCGACGAGCAGGAGCGAGGCGAACACCGCGACGAGGGCCGCCACCTGGACCAGTGCGGGCAGGATCAGCAGTGCGAAGTTGCCCTCGAAGCCCATCGCCTCGAACAGTCGCGGGCTGTAGTAGACGATCGCGTTGATGCCGGTGATCTGGATGAAGAAGCCGAGGCCGACCACGAAGACCGTGGCGCGCAGGTAGGGCTTGCGCAGCATCTCGCGGATGCCGCCGCCGCGCTCCTCCCGCATGTCGCGGGTGATCTCGGCGATGTGGGCGTCTGCGTCGACGTCGGGTTCCACCTGCGCGAGCACGCGGCGGGCGTCGTCGGGGCGGCCCTTCATCAGATACCAGCGCGCGGTGTCGGGCAGCCGCAGCAGAAGCAGCAGGACCAGGATCGCGGGGATTGCCGCCAACCCTAGCATCCAGCGCCAGTTGTGGGCCGGGGCCAGCACGTAGGCGGCGAGGTAGCCGATGATGATGCCCACCACCGTCGCCACCTGGTACGCGACCAGCAGCGACCCGCGGATCTTCGCGGGTGCCGATTCGGCGACGAACACGGGCACCACCACCACCGAGATGCCGATGGTCAGGCCGAGCAGCAGGCGCGCGACCAGCAGCATCGGGATCGAGGTCGCGACCGCGCTGAACACCGCGAACGCCGCGTAGGAGGCGGCGACGAGCACCATGGACTTCTTGCGGCCGATCGCGTTGGCGAGCCACCCGCCCATCAACGCGCCGGCGATCTCGCCGATGACGACCGCCGTCGTGACGAGTTCCTGCTGGTGCGTGCTCAGTCCGAACTCGTCGGTGATGAACAGCAGTGCGCCGGCGATGTTGGACAGGTCGTAGCCGTAGATCACCCCGACCGCCGCGGCGGTCAGGCCGACCAGCAATCCCAGCCGTGGGGATCCGCGCAGTTCTTCGATGACACTCATGGTTTCCTTCACCCTCTGGTGTGTCGAATTGGTCTATACCAATTGGGTCCATCTAGATTGGCATAGACCATTCACGGGGTCAAGAGGTAATTTCGACCACATGACGCCGCGCTACTTCGAGGTCAAGCTCGCGCTTTCCCGGTTGATCGACGGCCGGGAACTGGGAGACGCGCTGCCGCCGGAGCGGATCCTGGCGCAGAAGCTGGGTACGTCGCGCACGACGTTGCGCAAGGCGCTCGCCGAATTGGAGGCGGAGGGCAAGCTGCGCCGGACGCAGGGGAGCGGGACGTTCGTGGCGCCGCCGAAGTTGGTGCAGGTCCGTCAGCTCACCTCGCTGACCGACGACATCGGCGAGGCGGGCAGGTCGCTGGATTCGCGGGTGCTCGAGCTCGACCGTGTGGCGGCCCATGCCGAGGTCGCCGAACGGCTCGAGATCGCCGCCGGCGAGCGCGTGTACCGACTGGCTCGGCTGCGGCTCGTCGACGGTGACCCGCTGGCGTACGAGATCGCCTGGTTGCCGGGCGAACTCCCCGATTTTGCAAGGCGTCTGGCTCGGCACGGCTCGCTCTACACGAGCCTGCGCGAGGAGTACGGCCGCGAACTCGACGAGGTGGAGGACAGCGTGGAGACGGCGCTCGCCTCACCCGCCGAGGCAGAATTGCTCGGGATCGGCAGCGGCCAACCGGTCCTGCTCATCCACCGCCTCGGCCGCGATGCACACGACCGCCCGATCGAATGGACCCGCTCCGTCTATCGCGGCGACCGCTTCCGCTTCGTCGCCCGCTCGCGGCGCGAACGTTCGGGCGTCGTTTGACCACCCGTGAGTGGTTGTGGAGTCC
>DATDBL010000124.1:0-44115 GCA_036524855.1 Aldersonia sp.
GCGCCGGCCAGGTAGACCGGGTGCGGGATACCGGGGACGTTCGAGGCCGAGAAGTCGGCCGCGGCACCCACCCGCAGCGCCATCGCGCCGATTCCCGAGGGGAACCGGTTCAGCAGCGGCATGATCACTTCCAGGCTGCCCAACGCGGGTTCGGCGCGCAGCGAGATGACGATCTCACGGATGGCGGCGATCCGCTTCGCGGGATCGGTGATTCCGATCGGAGCCGCGAAAAGCGCACCCGCGAAACGATTTCCACCCATCGGATCGTCGGCTTTGCGGATGCTCATCGGCATCGCCATCGGCATCTCGAGCAGCGACACGTCGTAGCGCTCGTGGTAGCGGCGCATACCACCGAGCAGCGCGGCGATATAGGCGTCGTTGACCGATCCGCCCGCCGCCTTCGCTGCGGCCTTCAGTCCGCTCAGCTGGCATTCCAGCACCCCGAACCGCCACACCTTCCCGTACCGTTGCGCCAGCAGCGGCGAGCCGGGGGCCGGCGGCGGTGGGAGCATCCGGCGCGCCGACGCCGCGAACCGCACACCGCTCGCGGCCGCCCCGAAAGGATTGACGATTACCTTCGCGCAGGTCGCGATGAGCCCACCGACCACCGACGGCATGTGCTGTGCGCCCTCCGCGAGTTCCTGCAGAGCGAGCACGGCACTGTCGTTCGGTTCACCACTCCCCGACGTTTCCGACACCGGATCCTTCGGCGTGTGCTCCCGGGTCCGGCTCTGCAGCAGGGAGAGCAGTTGGACACCGCCGAGTCCGTCCGTCAGCGAATGGTGCAGCTTCAGGAAATAGGCGGACTTCCCCTCGGGGAGTCCCTCGATGAGGATCGCCTCCCACAACGGTCTCGTGCGGTCCAGTGGCGCCATGGCGTTGTTCTGGGCGAGCGTCAGTAGTTCGGGCATTCCGCCGGGATCGGGCAGATGTGCACGTCGGACGTGGTAGTCGATGTCGAACGCCTCGTCGATCGCCCAAGCGGGCGTTCCGATCGGGAGGGCCGGTTCGACGACGTGCTGGCGCAGCCGGGGGATGAGCTTCGCGGCCCAGTCGTGCGCGGCGTGCAGGCGCTTCCAGTCCGGCACCGCGTCCAGGATCATCAGGTTGCAGATGGTGGACGAGGTCCGCGGATGCCGCTCGCTGCGCCACATGAGCGTCTCGAGTTCGTTCATCCGGGACGTCGAGCCCCACTCGGTCGCCTGCGCCCAGTCCCGCAGGTTTGCGGCGAACGGGTCGTCGACCTCTCCGACCCGCGTCATCGCATCGCTCCGAATCGCTCGAGCGACCATCGAGCTGGGGTCCGTTTGGGCGACGGTGGCATGGCGCGGGGTGCGGTTTCGACACGGGCGACGGTTCGCATGCCCCCATTCTGGTCCAGCCCGGTAGGTGCGTGGGCGTGTTGAACGCAACAGCGGTGCTCGGACTACGCGTGGTGACGAGTCGGCTCGAGCTCGGGCCGCGCCGACATCCGCGCGGGTGAGGCGCTGTGACAATCCGGGCCGCGCGCGGAACTCCGCTGCGTAGAACAGACTTTGACGACGGCGAGGGATGCAGACGTCGAGCGTGGCGCGCCTCGGCCGCCGGGAAACGCGTAATCGGGCTACGGTGGGAGTACGACCGACGAGTGATTCGCCCGTCGTCGTATCCATCCTGTCGTGCTCGTACTGCACGACAGGCAATTTCGATGAGGGGGTTGGCTTATGGACAACTATCCGAGTTTTTTGGCACCGATCGACCCAAAGAAGGTCGAGGCCGAGGATGACGAGGTCCGTCGCGACGAACCGAAGGACAACCGTGGCGAGCCCGTGGTCTACACGGAACTGTTCTCCGCAAAGGGGAGGTGAACGACGGCGAGGGATGCCGCGATCGGTGCCGCGTGCTGTAGTATTGGTGCAGTAGGCCGCAGCGTTCGTGGATTCGTGCAACCGTGTACGTCTTTCGTGAGAGCGATGTTGCGGACGTCGTAGTAGGTTCATCGGTTTCAAGACTGCACGCTCGACAGGCGAGCGTGCGTGTCCGGAGAATTGTTTTCCTGGTGCTGTCGTGACCGGCCTCAGCGAGTGCTCGCACGTTGCGGGCCTCAATGTTTCGAAGGAGACACAGATGGCACAGGGAACTGTGAAGTGGTTCGACGATGCGAAGGGCTTCGGGTTCATCGCCCGGGATGCGGGTGACGACGTGTTCGTGCATCATTCCGGGATCGATGGCAGCGGCTTCCGGACGCTGAGCGAGAATCAGGTCGTCGAGTTCGACCTCGGACCGAGCCGCAAGGGTGGCGAACAGGCCACCAATGTGCGTGTCATCGGCTGACGAGCAGACAACTGCGGACGGCGCGCGTCGTCCGAGGAGAGGTGCGTGCTCGTGACGACTCGGGAGTCGAATGCCGACCGTAACAACATGAATGGATCGGGTGCGGGACAGCCGTTCTCGGTGCCGACCCGCACACCACGGGTGCGGTTGCGTCCGCGCCGGTCGGCGCGGATCGCGGTCGACGGCGCTTGGTGGCCGCGTACCGATAACCTGACCACCGAGTTGCACGATCTGGTCTCGGCGGTGACGCCCCGGCTCGGGCACGTGGCACGGGTCGCCTACGACTGGAACGCGCTGAGCATCGCGCAGGACGCGATCGATTCACCGGACGGTATCGACATCTCCGGTCCGGAGCCGGGCCAAGCAGCCGGAGTGCTGCGGCTGATCAGTGTCGGCGGCAGCCGGATGTCGCTGCTCGTGATCACGCCGGACTCGGAAACCGAAGACGCGGAGCAGAACATCCGCGCTGTCGTGGATTCCTGACGCACCTACCCTTCCCGGCCGCGTACGTGTCGATCTTGCGGGCTTCGTCGCGGTTCAGTTCGTCATCCAGCAGCGTTGGGGCTCACTCCCGCAACGCAACACCCGCGCCTTTCCCAGCGCGTCGATCGACGCGCGCGAGCGATTCCTGAATCAGGCGCCGAAGATGAGGATGTGTACGGCACCGACGAGGATGCCCAATACGGCGCCGTGCACATACAGCAGCCACGCATCCTGTTCGACAGCGGCGTAGAGCATTTCGCCGAACTCGTCGGCGGGCAGGGAACGTAGTTTCTCGGTCGCGTAGGTGTCGATCTTGTGTGCCTCCTCGCGGGTGAAGTCGTCATCGGACAGGAGGGTGGGGGCGAACTCCCGCACGGCGACGCCGGTGCCGTGGCCGAGGGCGTCGACATCGATGATGCCGAGCGAGTTGCGGGCGACGATCCGAAACGGGCCCAGGACGCGATCGACCTCGGCGGACACCGACGACCCGATCAGCGCGAGCGTCCGTTCGCCATGGGCGCCGTGGAACAGTTCGTGGGAGAAGTTCGCCACGGTCAACACCTTCGTCGCGAGCATCAACGACAGCTGGGCGGCGGCCTCGTGTTGGCGGCGGGCGAACAATCCCTGCCGCCACAGGTACCGGTAGCGGGGCCGCGGTTCGCCGGGCTCGAACACCACCTTGATGGCGATGACGTTGACGACGACGCCGATCAGTGCCGCGCCGGCGACGACGATCAGCCACGCAGGCATCGGCAGGTGGGCGTAGTGCGCAAACGAGAGCACCAGGGCGAGCACGACCCCGAGCGGTAGGCCGAGCCCGCCGCTGCGGACCATGAACTTCAGTTCGGGCACCGCCATCCCCCGGATGATGTCGCGCAACAGTTCGGGGTGGCGCCGCAGGTAGTTCACGGTCATGAGTTTCACGTCGAGCAGCTCGTCGATGTTGTCGCCGATCGTCGCGAAGGCGTGCCGCGAGATCGTCGTCAGTTCCGCGTCGACGGTCCGCAGCACCTTCTCCCTGACGACGTTGGGCAGCGTCCGCCACAGGGTGGCGTGGTCGCGTTCGATGATCTCGATCGTCAACCGGCGGATCTCGGGCCGGGCCGCGTCGGCGAGGCGGGCGGCGAGCCGCTGCGGCTCGAGCTGGGTGTAGAAGTCCTCGATCCGGCCGATCCGCGCGATCGTCTTGTCCACGACCAGGCTGGACATCTTCTCCGCCCGGCACGGAATGAATCCCTGGAATCCGAGGATCCCGTTCGGGGCGAAGATCGGCAGGATCTGCACCTTGCGGGGAAGGAACGGGAACACCCGCCGCAACCCGGGCACGTAGAACCCGGTGAACTGGGCCGGCGCGAACAGCATGAGCACGCCGGTCCAGTTCGTGATCAGCCCGGCGAACGCGCTGAAGAGCGGGATCGTCACCATGTCGATGACGAACTTCGATTGGCCGGTCAACTCCTGCCAGTCGATGAGGGACGTCGCGGCAAGCGTGGTCATCGTTGCCGCCGTAGTGGATTCAGTGGATTCACGGGACTCGGTCACCAATCGTGTGGGTGGCACCCAGAGAAGCGGGATGGGCTTCTGGGTGCGAGCGCAATCAGAGGTCGTTCAGCGGCGTGGTGGTGGACCCTTGCCGATGATCTTGTCGCGGCGAGGGTCGGTGTCCCAGCCGCCGCCGTGGTACCCGTCGGTGTCGAAGCAGCAGGCGCAGAACTCTTCACCCAGCACCGACAGGCAGATGCTGCGGTAGATCGAGATCGTCCGCACCGCCCCCGACATCGCCTCGAGCGCGCGGGGCTGCACCTCGAGCAGGGCGTAGCGCCGGTAGTCGGCGACCGGTTCGGCGGAGAACCGGACAAGGCCGAGGCGGTCGAGGTTCGCGAGATACAGCCGATCGCGTTCGGGCCGGCGACATCCGGCCATGCGCGCAATGAGGTTGACACCGCTCGCCAGGCTCTGCGATCCGGCCTGGAACAGCGTCTTGGTCCGGACATCGATCGAGGGCTGTGGCCCGGCGACGGATAGGAACCGCACGATCCGAGCCTCGTCGGGCGTCAACTCGTCCAGCATGCGGGCGAATGCGGGATGCTGTTCGTCGATGTCGGAGCGCTCGCTCAACTCGATGCCCTGCTGCCGCAAATCGCTCGCACGAGCCGGTGCGGCACCGATCGAGGTGAGCGGTGCGGCGACCGTCGTCGCGATGTCCGTCGCCCGGTGCAGAGGGGCCCTACCCAGCGTGGACAACGCGTGGAAAAGGCCCGCTGCTACCGATCTCCGCGGCGCGTCATCGGCGGGATCGCGGCGTGGTTTCTCGTCGGGTGTCATTCGATGCTTCCCTGCCGCTGGTGGTGACCTGCTTCAGGTCGGTCACCGCGTCGTCGAGGTGGGTGCCCAGCCGCTGCAGATGCGGCAGCGCGTCGCGGGCACCGACGAAACCGAAGTTCATCACGCCGTCGACGGTGACCACGGTGATGTTGAGCGCCCCGCCCCGCATGAGCAGGGAGATCGGGTAGAGCGACTCGAGCTTGGCCCCGGCCAAATACTTCGAGTGTGGGGGCCCGGGCACGTTGGAGATGACAAGGCTGAACATCGGCGGAACGAGTGAGTCGAGCCGAGTGATCCCGCCGAGGGCGATGCTGCTGGTGGCGGCGAGTGTGTAGGGATAGCGCGCCTCGCGCGGCATTGCCTCCATGCGATCCTTCGCGGCCCTGGTGGAGGCCATGATCTTCTCCAGGCGCTCCTGCGGATCCCGCACATCGGTGGCCAACCTGGTCAGGAGGTGGCCGATGTTGGTGCCGACGGAGAAGTCTTCGGCCTCGCGCAGGTTCACCGGCACGGCGGCGGTCAACGACCTGGCGGGCAGCGCATCGGTCTCGTCCAGGTACCGCTGCAGGGCGGTACTGCACAACCACAGGACGATGTCGTTCACGGTGCCTCCCGACGCCTTGGCGGCGGCCTTGAGGTCGGCGAGCGGAATCCGTGTGGTGGTGAAGCGACGCTGTCCGTTCATCGGCGTGCTGAGCGAGGATCGCGGTGAGGAGTAGGGCGCGACGAGCGTGCTGTCGCGCAGCGGTCGGGTGAACGCGTCGACCAGTCCGGTCGTGGCGCGGACCAGTCCACCGACGGACGGCAGGGTGCCCTTCTTGCCGTCCGGCGCCGCGGTCGCGCCGATGGTCCAGATTGCCGTGGGGTCGGCAACATCGGGGCTCTCGCTCAGCATTTCCATCAACAGGCGCATGACCGTGATGCCGTCGATGATCGAGTGATGAATCTTGAGGTAGAGCGCGAAGCGGTTGGGTTCCAGGCCCTCGATGAGGTGCAGTTGCCACAGCGGCCTGCGCGTGTCCAGAGGGATGCTGTGCAACTCCGAGACCAGGATGCCAAGCTCGCGCTCGCCTCCCGGTTTCGGCAGCGCGACGTGCCGGAAGTGGTGGTCCAGGTCGAGTTCGGTCTCCTCGACCCAACTCGGAATCAGCTTGTCGCGCAAGCCCCTGCTGACCTTCAGGTTCCAGGGTGCCTCGACGCGGCGCTGCTGACGCAACGCCCTTGCGATCTTCTGCAGGTAGTCCGCGGGGGCATCGTCGGGCAGGGTGAAGGTGAGCAGACCGCCGACGTGCATCGGGGTGTCGGGCGACTCCAGGAGCAGCCAGCTGAGGTCCAGGGGAGGAATGCGCTTGGACATTTTCTTCTCTCCTCGTAGCAAGGCTCGTGATCGATGGGTCAGACGTAGCGCGCGCGGAGTTCGCGCTTGAGGATCTTGCCCGCGCCGGAGATCGGGAACTCGGTGACGACGTCGAGGCTGCGAGGGCACTTGTAGCCGGCGATCTGGCTGCGGCAGTGGTCGCGCAGCTCGTCGATCGTCAGGGTGGCGCCGGGAGCGAGGGAGACGACGGCGTGCACACGCTCGCCCCAGTCGGCGTCGGGAATGCCGATGACCGCGACCTGGGCGACGGCGGGGTGCGAGGCCACCGCGCTCTCCACCTCGGTGGAGTAGACGTTCTCGCCACCGGTGATGATCATGTCCTTGATCCGGTCGGCGATGAAGATGTAGCCACGCTCGTCCAGGTAGCCGCCGTCACCGGTGTAGAGCCAGCCGTCGCGCAGGGCTGCCGCGGTCTCCTCGGGCTTGTTCCAGTAGCCCATCATGATGTGCTCGCCGCGCACGACGATCTCGCCGACGGTGCGGACGGGAACCTCGTCACCGGTCTCGTCGACGATCTTGACGAGCGCCTGCGGGGTGACCCGGCCGGCGCTGCGGATCAGGGTCGGGTCGGTGTGATCGGCGTCGCTGAGCAGCGAGATGATCGCGGCGGTCTCGGTCATGCCGTAGCCCTGGACGAACTTCGTGCCGGGCAACGCAGTACGTGCGCGATCCAGCAGCGCCGGCGAGATCGGCGAGGCGCCGTAGACGAGCTGCTCGAGGCAGGACAGGTCGTGCTGTTCGATTTCCGGGTGGTCAACCAGCATCTGGATCATCGTTGGGACCAGGAGCATGTTGTTGATCTGGTGCTTCACGATCGTGGACATCACTGCCACCGGATCGAACGTCCCGACGACCACGTGGGTGCCGCCTGTCAGTGAGGTGCCCACCCACTGCCACAGCGCCGCGAGGTGGAACAGCGGTGCGGCGGCCAAGATCTGACCGCCGACCCGGACGGAGCCCGACGCGATCGACCCGAAGGCGGCGACGAGAAGATTGCGGTGACTGAGCATCACGCCCTTGGGGAATCCGGTGGTGCCGCCGGTGTAGAAGATCCCGGCCAGGGCGTCATCGCCACGGAATGCGTCCGCGACGGGTTCGGACTTGGTGGCCAGCTCGTCCAACGAGACTGTTCCCGCGGGTGCGTCGGCCTCGCCGCAGTACACGACCTCACCGAGCGCAGGGCACTCCTCGCGCAGGGCCGGCAGCATCGGGAGGAACGCGTCGTCGATGAACAGCACCTCGGCGCCGGAGTCGACCAGCGAGTAGGCGATCTCCTTGACGCTCCATCGGATGTTCACGGGCACGAGAACGGCGTCGGCCCACGGGACGGCGAGCAGCATCTGCAGGTATTTGTCGGAGTTCAGCGATAGCAGCGCAACCCGGTCGTCCTTGCCCACTCCGAGGGTGCGCAGGCCCCCGGCGAGGCGGCTGACCCGGTCCATGACCTCGGTGTTGGTGAGGGCGCGGGACCCGAAGATGCTGTAGATCGCGTCGGGACGTTGTTGAACCGACCGGTGCAGAGACTGGGTGAGGAACATCGAGGAACCCCCTGAGGACAGGTCGTGGGCGGGTGTCTGGCGCGGACCCGCCATCCGACGGCGTCGGTGCGGCGGGTGTGATCCGGATAGAAAGACTCTGACACTGTCGAGGCGGGCGACTCTTGGGATGAGCGCCAGATTCCTGGGCCGGGTTTGTCATCTCGAACAAAAGCGTTCGCATGAACATGGGTCTTGTACGTCGGCACAATCGTGGCCGGCAACTCTGGTACTGGCGCCAAGACGCGGCGCAGCGGTACGTGACACCGTTACGCCATCGGTCTTCCGCAGGGATTACGGCTACCCCGGCTCGTCCCAGAAGGCTCGGGATCGGGGCACGACACCCGGCCGCTGAGGACCCACCCGTTGTCTGCTCGAGCATTGGAGGGTCATGACTTCCTACGACTACATCGTGGTCGGCGCCGGATCGGCTGGTGCTGTCGTCGCCGGACGTCTCTCGGAGAACCCCGATCTACGGGTACTCCTGATCGAGGCCGGCGGCTCGCACAAGCACCCGAACGTGCAGATCCCGGCCGCTTTCCCCAAGCAGTTCAAGTCAAAGCTCGACTGGGAGTACTACACCGAGCCGGAGCCGCACCTCGGCGGCCGTTCGCTGCTCTACCAGCGCGGCAAGATGCTGGGCGGCTGCTCGAGCATGAACGCGATGATCTACGTCCGCGGCAACCGGCACGACTACGACGTGTGGGCCAAGGACGGCGCGACGGGCTGGTCCTACGACGAGGTGCTTCCGCTGTTCAAGCGCACGGAGAACAACTCGCGCGGCCGCAACCACTACCACGGCGTCGACGGTCCGCAGCACATCCAGGACCTGCGCTCCCCGTGCGAGCTCACCCGCACGATGATCGAGGCGATGGTGGAGACCGGGATGCCCCGCAACCCCGACTTCAACGGCGAGGAGCAGGAGGGCGTCGGGTTCAATCAGGTGTGCCAGAACCGCGGCCAGCGCTGGACCACCGCGGATGCGTTCCTGGCCCGGAAGCGGCCGAACCTGACCATCAAGCTTGACACCCAGGTGCTGCGGGTCCGGTTCACCGGCGACCGCGCGGTGGGTGTCGAAACCGAAAACGACGGGTTCATCCGTGCCGAGCGGGAGGTGATCCTGTCCGGCGGCGCGATCAACACCCCACAGCTGCTGATGCTGTCCGGCGTCGGCCCCGCCGATCACCTCGCGGAGCACGGCATCACCGCGCGGGTGGACAACCCTCACGTTGGCGCACACCTGATGGAACACCCGTTCTACATGGTCAACTACGAGTTGACCACGGCGGGCAAGGGCTCGCTGTTCGGGGCCGGGACGCCGCTGCACCTGGCGGACTACTACGCCCGCCGGCGCGGCCCGCTGACCTCGAACATCGCCGAAGGCAGCGCGTTCTTCCGCACCGGAAGCCACGAACTGCCGGATATGCAAATCTTCGGCGCTCCCGCGTATTTCTTCGACAACGGGTTCGCGAGCCACGACCGGCCGGCCCTGACGTTCGCGCTGTCGCTGATCAAGTCGGCCAGTGAGGGCACGGTTCGGCTGCGCAGCGGCAACCCCACCGACAAGGCCGCGGTGACCTTGAACATGTTCGCCGAGCAGTCGGACATGGACTCCATGGTCGCGGCGATCGAGCGGGCCCGCGAGATCGTGGCCGCCCCGTCGTTGCGCAGCGTCGTCGGCACGGAGATCCACCCCGGAAGCGCAGCCCGGACCCGGCGCGAGCTCGACCACAAGGTGCGGGCAGAAACCATCCATACGTTCCACGCGAGCTGCACGGCGCGCATCGGCGTCCAGGGCGACGGCGTGGTCGACCCGGAGTTGCTTGTCCACGGCGTGCGCGGCCTGCGTGTCGCCGACACGTCGGTGTTCCCGTGGATAACGCGGGGCAACACGCACGCCCCGGCAATGATGGTCGGCGAGAAAGCCGTCGACCTGATCCGAGAAACCCTCTGACCGCCCACCATTCGATCAGGAGTAGTCCGATGACCCGGAATGTGCAGGTCAACCCCGACACCATCGTCGAGCGCCTCACCGTCGGCGAGAAAGCCTGGGCGGCTACCACCCTCGCCGACCGACGCCGAATGCTGCTCGAGCTGCGGAAGAATCTGGCCGACGCCGCCGCCGAGTGGGTGGAGATCGCGCGCGACATCAAGCAGATCCCCAAGGGTTCGCCACTCGTCGGCGAGGAGTGGATCAGTGGGCCGTGGGCGGTGCTGTCGTTCACCGGTGCCCTCGCAGAGACACTGGAGAAGCTGGACAAAGGTGAGGACGTCCTCGCCGGCTATCGCTTCGACAAGGCGCCCGGCAATCGCGTGGCCGTGCACGTGTCACCGCACGGCATCTTCGACACGCTGTTGTTCAGCGGGTTCCGCACCGAGATCTGGATGCGGCCCGGTGTCACGGAGGCCCAGGCGCGGGCCGGCGTCGGCCTCGGTCAGCGGACCCCGCACCAGACGAACGGCGTGGCACTGGTCCTCGGGGGCGGGAACATCTTCTCCCTGGCGCCACTGGACACATTGCAGCAGCTTTTCGCCGCCAACCGCGCGGTCGTGCTCAAGCTGAACCCGATCACCGAGCCGCTGCACGCGATCCTCGAACGTATCTTCGCGCCGTTCATCGAGCTCGGTGCGCTACAGATCGTCACCGGCGACGGACGGTTCGGCGACACGCTGGCACACCATCCGGGTATCGGCGCCGTACACATGACCGGAAGCGAGGCGACGCACAACGCGATCGTCTGGGGCACCGGGGACCACGCCGAAGCCGCGAGGCGGGCGGGCACACCCCGGCTGCGCAAGCCGATCACGAGCAAACTCGGCGGGGTGTCCCCGGTCATCGTCGTGCCCGGCGAATGGTCGGAGGCGGACCTGAAGTTCCAGGCCGAGCACGTGGCCACCCAGCGGCTGCACAACAGCGGACACAACTGTGTCGCCAGCCAGATCGTCATCATCAGTTCCGACTGGGCGCAGAAGGACGCGTTCCTCGCCGAGCTACGCAAGGCGCTCGCCGACGCGCCCGCGCGACCCGCCTGGTACCCCGGCTGCGCCGAGCGCGTGGCGTCCATCCGCGACTCCCACCCCAGCGCGGAGGCTGTCGGCGGGACACCCGAACGCACGCTCCTCACCGCGCTCGACCTGAGGGACCCCGAGGAGAGCGCGTTCAATGTCGAGTACTTCGGACCCGTGCTGGGCGTCGCGGAGCTGCCCGGTACCGGGCAGTGGTTCCTGGACGCGGCGGTGGACGCCGCGAACCAGAGCCTGCATGGCACGCTCGGCGCAAATATCCTGGTGCACCCGGCGACGATCGAGCAGCTGGACTGGAGGTTCGAGGAGATCATCGCCCGCCTGCGCTACGGCACGATCGCCGTGAATGCGTGGACCGGTGTCGGATTCCTCACCGCGCGCGGCACCTGGGGCGCCTTCCCCGGCCATCCCGTGGAGGACATCCAGAGCGGCAGCGGTGTCGTGAACAACGCGCTGTTGATCGACGACACCGAGCGCACCGTGGTGTACGGCCCGTTCCGCCCGGCACCCCGCTCGCTGCGGCACGGGGAGCTGTCGTTGACGCCGAAGCCCGCGTGGTTCGTCTCGAACAAGACCGCCGCAACAACGGGTCGGCGCCTCACCGATTTTGCGTACCGGCCTAACTGGCAGGCAATGCCAGCGATCTTTGCCTCGGCGCTGCGGGGCTGAGCCGCTCGGGCTCGGCGATCACGCCGAAGAGGTCGAGGTAGCGCAGCGCGACGGGCCGGCGCTCGGCACCGGCGGCCCGGTGGCCGCCGCCGAGCTATTCGCGGGCCAACGACGCCGCCGCCTCCCGTTCGAGGTCGCGGTACTGCTGCTCGCCGACGTCCACCACCACCGCCCGGATGCGTCCGCCGGTGAACCGGGGCGCGTCGCGATAGCTCGTGCTGATCGGGTCGGCACCGGCGTACCCCACGCAGAGGCCACAGCCGGAGAGCGAGAACTTGCCCACCTGTGTGCGCATAGGCCCCTCGGCCGCAACGGAATCGCCGACGTAGAGCCGGGCGGTCCCGATCGACTCGCCGTGCTCCCCCGCCCCCTCGCGGACGAACTCCACACCCAGGGTCTGCGGGCCGGAGTCGAGTTCGGGCGAGACGAAGGACTGCTCCGGCTTGATCCCGAGGAAGTTGTACACGTAGTGCAGTCGGCGGTCCTCGACGAAGAGCGTGTGCCCGCCGAAGCGGGAGCCGTGCGCGAAGATGACACCCGCGGAGTCCGTGGTGATCTCGACGTCGGCGAGGAGCTTGTAGGACCGGCCGCGCACGCTCACCGCCACGCCTTCGGGCACCGGCGCGGTGTCGGGATAGTAGACGTAGTGCGAGCGCGGTGGCTCGGCCTTGGGCCGGTCGATGTTGAGTTGCTCGACCGCGGGACGATCGTCGAGGGGTAGCACGAAGTTGCGTTCGGCCTCCTCGAACCAGGCGGCGACGAGTTCGCGCAGTTTCTCGGGATGCTGCGCGGCGAGGTCGCGTGCCTCGGCCCGATCCTCCTCGACGTGGTAGAGCTCCCAGCGGTCCTCGTCGTAGCGGCCGCGGCCGCTGAGCGGAGCGTGTATCGCGGCGGCCTTCCAGCCGTCCTGCCAGAGTCCTCGGGTGCCGATCATCGCGTAGTACTGGCGCTTTTTCGTCGTCGGCGCCTGCCCGTCGTCGAAGCTGTACCGCATCGACACCCCGTTGAGCGGATGTTGTTCGACACCGCGGTAGACGCTGGGCATCTCGATCCCGACCACGTCGAGGATGGTGGGCACGATGTCGGTCGCGTGATGGTACTGGTGGCGGATCTCGCCGCGCGCGGCGATCCCGCTCGGCCAGTGCACGAGCATGGGATCGCAGGTGCCGCCGGCGAATTGGCGTAGCGCTTGAACATCTGGAACGGCGTCGAGAACGCCACCGCCCAGCCGGTGGGGTAGTGGTTGTAGGTCTCGGCGGTGCCGATGACGTCGAGGTGGCGCAGGTTCTCGTCGAGAGTGTCGGGATAGCCGTTGAAGAACTTGTTCTCGTTCACCGAGCCGTTCGGCGTGCCCTCGCCCGAGGCGCCGTTGTCCGCGCAGTAGAAGATCAGCGTGTCGTCGAGCTGACCGGTCCGCTCGAGATGGTCGATGATGCGCCCGATCTGCACGTCGGTGTACTCGCTGAACGCGGCGAACGCCTCGGCGAGGCGACAGAACAGCCGCTTCTCGTCGTCGTCGAGTTCGCCCCACGGGCGCACGTGGTCCGCCGGGTTGGCCACGTCCTCGGGAATCGGGTTGAGCGGGGTCATTTCGGTGCCCTCGGGCAGGATGCCGCGTTCGACCATCCGGACGAGCACCCACTCGCGGTAGGCCTCGTAGCCGTCGTCGAACACGCCCCGGTACATGTCCAGGTACTCCTGCGGGGCGTGGTGCGGCGCGTGGGCGGCACCCGGGCAGTACCACATGTACCAGGGCCTGGACGGGTTCGCCGAATTCTGGTCGCCCAGCATCCGGATCGCCTGGTCGGCAAGGTCCTTGGAGAGGTGATAGCCCTCCTCGGGGGAGTAGGGCGGTTCGATGAATCGGTTGTCCTCGACCAGGTCCGGATACCACTGATTGGTTTCACCGCCCATGAACCCGTAGAAGCGGTCGAAGCCCTTCTGCAGCGGCCACTTGGAACGGCTCGCGCCGCTCGCGACGTCCTCCTCGGGCACGTTGTGGTTCTTGCCGACCCAGAACGTGCTGTACCCGTTGTCCTGCAGGACCTGCCCGATCGTCGCGCATTCGGCCGGAAGACGGCCCGCGGATCCGGGAAAACCGTTGGTGGCCTCCGTGATCGCCGCGCACCGATTGACGTGGTGATTGCGTCCGGTCAGGAATGCCGAGCGAGTGGGTGAGCACAACGCGGCCGTGTGCCACTGGGTGTAGGTCAGCCCGTTCGCAGCGAGCCGGTCCATCGTCGGCATGGCGATCCGTCCCCCGTAGGGTGAACAGGCGGCCAGGCCGGTGTCGTCGTAGAGGACGACCAGGATGTTCGGCGCCCCCTCGGGCGCTTCGTCAGGGTGTACGCCGACCAGTCCGGAACGGAATCCCGGACATCCAGTGCGATCACGCCGTTGAATGGTGTGGCCATGCGGTCAACCCCTCAGGTTGTCGGACGACTCCACGCTATCGGTTTTCACCGCCTTGTCTGACGGCTGTGTCGCCCGCGCAGACCAGGCCGCCGGCGACCGCGGCGATGGCCGCGATCGAGAACGCCTTCTCTCGCGTGGGAGGGCCCCGCGACTACCGATCTTCTCCGCCCCTCATCGGTAGGCCCGTGGCCTGGTTTCTTGTCGGGCGTCATGCGAAGCCTCCATGCGGCCGGTGGTGAGCTGCGGCAGTTCGGTGACCGCCTCGTCGAGGTGGGTGCCCAGCCGCTGCAGGTGGGGCAGCGCATCGCGGGCCCCGACGAACCCGAAGTTCATCACGCCGTCGACGGTGACCACGGTGATGTTCAGCGCCCCGCCCCGCATGAGCAGCGAGATCGGGTACACCGCCTCCAGTTTCGCGCCCGCGAGGTACTTCGAGTGCTTCGGGCCGGGAACATTGGAGACGACGAGGCTGAACATCGGCGGCACGAGCCCGTCGAGCTTGGTCAGCTGTCCCAGCGCGATGCTGCTCGTCGCCGCGAGCGTGTACGGGTAGCGGGCCTCGCGCGGCATCGCCTCCATGTGGTTCTTCGCCGCCCGGGTGGAGGCGATGATCTTCTCCAGCCGCTGCTTCGGGTCGGTCTCGTCGGTGGCCAGGTTGGTCAGCAGGTGACCGATGTTGGTACCGACCGAGAAGTCCGCGTCGTCGCGCAGGTTCACCGGCACGGCCGCGGTCAGCGACCGCGTGGGCAGCTTGTCGGTCTCGTGCAGGTAGCCCCGCAATGCCGTGGCACACAACCACAGCACGATGTCGTTGACCGTGCCGCCCGACGCCGCCGCGGCGGCCTTGAGGTCGGCCAACGGCGCCCGGGTGGTGGTGAAGCGACGCTGGGCGTTCATCGGTGCGCTCAACGACGACCGTGGCGACGAGTAGGGCGCGACCAGCGTGTCGTCGCGCAGCGGCCGGGTGAACGCGTCGACCAGACCGGTCGTGGCGCGGACCACGCCGCTGACGGACGGCAGTGCGTTCCTGCGACCCGCCGGGGCGGGAGCCGTTGCCGGGACGGTCCAGATCGGCGTGATCGCGGTGTCGTCGGGGTTGTCGCTGAGCATGTCCATCAGCAGGCGCATGACGCTCACGCCGTCGATGAGGGAGTGGTGGATCTTGAGGTAGACCGCGAATCGGTTCGGCGCAAGTCCCTCGATCAGGTGCAGCTCCCACAGCGGCCGGCGCAGGTCGAGCGGTCGGCTGTGCAACTCCGACACCAGATTGCCGAGTTCAAGCTCGCCACCCGGGGCGGGCAGGGCGACGTGACGGAAGTGATGGTCGAGATCGACGTCTTTCTCCTCCACCCAGCGCGGCATCAGCTTGTCCCGCAGGCTGCGGCTGACCTGTAGGTTCCACGGCGCCTCGAACCGACGCTCGGCGCGCAACCGTGTCGCGATCCGCTGCAGGAAATCCGCGGGGGCATCGTCGGGCAAGGCGAAGGTGAGCAGACCGCCGACGTGCATCGGGGTGTCGGGGGACTCCAGCACGAGCCAGCTGAGGTCGAGGGGTGGGATGCGCTTGGACACTGTCGTTTTCCTTGTCGAGGTGTTCAGATTCGGGGGTCAGAGGAAGCGGGTGCGCAGTTCGCGCTTGAGGATCTTGCCGGCCCCCGAGATGGGGAATTCGGTGACGACGTCGAGACTGCGCGGACACTTGTAACCGGCGATCTGGCTGCGGCAGTGCGTGCGCAGTTCGTCGATGGCGAGAGTGGCGCCGGGGGCGAGGGCGACGACGGCGTGCACCCGTTCGCCCCACTCGGCGTCGGGGATGCCGATCACCGCGACCTGGACCACCGCCGGGTGGGAGGCGACGGCGCTCTCCACCTCGGTGGAGTAGACGTTCTCGCCGCCGGAGATGATCATGTCCTTGATCCGGTCGGCGATGAAGATGTAGCCACGCTCGTCGAGGTACGCGCCATCGCCGGTGTGCAGCCAGCCGTCGCGCAGAGCGTCGGCGGTCTCGGCCGGCTTGTTCCAGTAACCCATCATGATGTGCTCGCCGCGCACGACGATCTCCCCGACGGAACGGGTCGCAACCTCGTCGCCGTTCTCGTCGACGATCTTCACGATCGCCTGCGGGGTGGCCCGGCCGGCGCTGCGGGCCAGGGTGGGGTCGCTGTGGTCGGCGTCGCTGAGCATGGAGATGATCGCGCCGGTCTCGGTCATGCCGTAGCCCTGCACGAACTTGGTCGTGGGCAGGGCGCGCCGCGCCCGGTCCAGCAGTGCGGGCGAGATCGGCGAGGCGCCGTAGACGAGCTGCTCGAGGCAGGACAGGTCGTGCTGGGCGAGGTCGGGGTGGTCGACGACCATCTGGATCATGGTCGGCACGAGCAGCATGTTGGTGATCTGGTGCTTCTCGATGAGGGCCATCACCGCGGCGGGGTCGAAGCCGGCGACGATGACGTGGGTGCCGCCGACCAGCGAGGTGGCGCCCCACTGCCACAGTGCTGCGAGGTGGAAAAGCGGTGCGGCACAGAGAACCTGGCCACCGACCTGCACGGAGCCCGACGCGATGGAGCCGTAGGCGGCGACGATCAGGTTGCGGTGGCTGAGCATGACACCCTTGGGGAAGCCGGTGGTGCCGCCGGTGTAGAAGATCCCGGCCAGCGCGTCGCCGCCGCGGTAGGCGTCCGCGGCGGGTTCGGACTTGGTGGCGAGTGCGTCGAAGGACACGGTGCCGGCGGGGGCGTCGGCCTCGCCGAAGTACACGACCTCACCGAGTTCCGGGCACTCCTCGCGCAGTGCCGGAAGCATGGGCAGGAATGCGTCGTCGATGAACAGCACCGCGGCGCCGGAATCCACGAGGGAGTAGGCGATCTCCTTCACGCTCCAGCGGATGTTGACGGGGACGACGACGGCGTCGGCCCACGGGACCGCGTACATCGCCTGCAGGTACTTGTCGGAATTCAGGCCCAACAACGCGACCCGGTCGCCGGTTGCGACACCGAGGGCGCGCAGGCCGCCGGCGAGGCGGCTCACGCGGTCGGCCACATCGGTGTTGGACAGCGCGCGGGAACCGAAGACGCTGTAGATCGCGTCGGGACGCTGCTGGACGGCGCGATGCAGGGACTGGGTGAGAAACATCGACAGACTCCATGTGGTGGTGGGTGGGCCCGGGTCTAAGCGGCTGTGGTGCCGCGGTGGCAGGTGCGATCCGATGCAAGAACTGTGTCATCTCGCTCGTGGTCGTCTCTTGGGACGAACACCAGAATCTGCGGCGCCGTTTGTACACCGGACCAAGGGTGCGAAGTGCTTGTACTCGAGCACAATCGCGACGGGCAACTCTGGTGCGCACACCAAGAGCCGCAGCGCCGTGGGTGACACCGTATGACACATCCCGCTGAGGGCTCGCCGACCGGCAGGCCCGCGGAGCGCCCCTGCTCACTCGATCCATTGGATGGTCATGACTTCCTACGACTACATCGTGGTCGGTGCCGGCTCGGCCGGTGCCGTCGTCGCCGGACGGCTCTCGGAGAACCCGGACCTGCGGGTACTGCTCATCGAGGCCGGTGGCTCGCACCGGCACCCGAGCGTGCAGATCCCCGCTGCCTTCCCCAAGCAGTTCAAGACCAAGCTCGATTGGGAGTACTACACCGAGCCGGAACCGCACCTCGACGGCCGCTCCCTGCTGTATCAGCGCGCCAAGATGCTCGGTGGCTGCTCGAGCATGAATGCGATGATCTACGTCCGCGGTAACCGCCACGACTACGACGCGTGGGCCAAGAACGGCGCGACCGGCTGGTCGTATGACGAGGTGCTCCCGCTGTTCAAGCGCACCGAGAAAAACTCCCGCGGTGCCAATCAGTACCACGGCGTCGACGGCCCCCAGCACATCCAGGACCAACGCAACCCTACCGAACTCACCCACGCGATGATCGACGCGATGGTCGAGACCGGGATGCCCCGCAACCCCGACTTCAACGGTGAGGAGCAGGAAGGCGTCGGCTTCAACCAGGTGTGCCAGAACCGCGGCCAGCGCTGGACCACCGCGGACGCGTTCCTGATGCCCGCCCGCAAGCGCGCCAACCTCACCATCAAGCGTGACACCCAGGTGCTGCGGGTACGGTTCACCGGCGACCGTGCGGTCGGCGTGGAGACGAACAACGGCTTCTTCCACGCCGAGCGGGAGGTGATCCTGTCCGGTGGTGCGATCAACACCCCGCAGCTGCTGATGCTGTCGGGCATCGGGCCCGCCGCGCATCTCGCGCAAAACGGGGTGGCCGCGCTGGTCGACAACCCGCACGTCGGCGCACACCTGATGGAGCACCCGTTCTGCATGGTCAACTACGAAACCACCTCACGCAAAACGCTGTTCGGGGCGGGAACGCCGCGCGACCTGGTGGACTTCTACGCCCGTCGGCGTGGTCCGCTGACGTCGAACATCGCCGAGTTGAGCGGGTTCTTCCGCACCGGTGACCACGAGCTGCCGGACATGCAGATCATCGGTGCACCAGGCTACTTCTTCGACAACGGGTTCGCCTCCCACGACCGGCCGGCATTCACGTTCGCGATGTCGATGATCGCGCCGATCAGCGAGGGCTCGGTGCGGCTGCGCACCGGCGACCCGAGCGAGAAGGCCGCGATCAGCCTGAACATCTTCGCCGAGCAGGCGGACCTGGACTCGATGGTCGACGCGGTCGAGAAGGCACGCGAGATCGTCGCGGCACCATCGCTGCGCAAGGTGGTCGGGCCGGAGATCCACCCGGGCGGGACCGCCCGGACCAAGCAGGAGATCGAACGCAAGGTGCGCGCGGAGACGATGCACACTTACCACGCGAGCTGCACGGCACGCATCGGCGCCGAGGGCGAAGGCGTGGTCGATCCGGAACTGCGCGTGCACGGCGTGCGCGGCCTGCGCGTCGCCGACGCCTCGGTGTTCCCCGTCATCCCGCGCGGCAACACCCACGCCCCGGCGATGATGGTCGGCGAGAAGGCCGCCGATCTGATCCGCGAAACCCTCTGATGCGCACACTGTTCGAGCAGGAGAATTCGATGCCCCGAAATTTGCAGTCCGCCTCCGACGTGGTCGAGCGTGTCGCCATCGGTGAGAAGGCATGGGCGGCCACCAGCCTCGCGCAGCGACGCGAGATGCTCGCCGAGCTCCGCAAGACCCTCGCCGACGTCGCCGGCGAGTGGGTGCAGATCGCCTGTGACATCAAGCAGATTCCCAACGGGTCGCCGCTGGTCGGCGAGGAGTGGATCAGTGGCCCGTGGGCGATCCTCTCGTTCACCGCGGCCATGATGGACACGCTGGCGAAGCTGGATCGCGGCGAGGACGTGCTCGCCGACTACCGATTCGGCACGGCGCCCGGCAACCGCGTGTCGGTAGAGGTGTCGCCGCACGGCGCGTTCGACCGGTTGTTGTTCAGCGGGTTCCGCACCGAGGTGTGGCTGCAGCCCGGCGTCACCGAGGCGCAGGCACGCTCCGGTGCGGGACTCGGGCAGCGCAATCCGGCCCAGACGTACGGTGTGGCGCTGGTGCTTGGGGCGGGGAACATCTTCTCCATGGCGCCGCTGGACACCCTGCAGCAGCTGTTCGCGGCCAACCGCGCGGTCGTGCTGAAGCTGAACCCGGTCACCGAACCCCTGCACGGGTTGCTGGAACGGATCTTCGAGCCGTTCATCGAGATCGGCGCGGTCGCGATCGTCACCGGCGACGGCCGCTTCGGCGGTGCGTTGGCCGACCACCCCGGTGTCGCCGCCGTGCACATGACCGGCAGCGAGGCGACCCACGACGCGATCGTGTGGGGCACCGGCGACGAGGCTGCCGCCGCGAAGCGCGCCGGAACTCCGCGGCTGCACAAGCCGATCACCAGCGAACTCGGCGGCGTGTCCCCGGTCATCGTGGTGCCCGGCGAGTGGTCGCAGTCGGACCTCGAGTTCCAGGCCGAGCACATCGCGACCCAGCGGTTGCACAACAGCGGCCACAACTGTGTCGCGAGCCAGATCGTGATCCTCAGCTCGGACTGGGCGCAGAAGGATTCGTTCCTGACCGAGCTCCGCAAGGCGCTGGCATCGGCGCCGGCGCGGCCTGCGTGGTATCCGGGCAGCATCGCGGCGGTCGCGAAGGCCCGGGACCTGCATCCCGGCGCGGAAGCGGTCGGCGGCACCGCAGAGCGTACCCTGCTCACCGGGCTCGACCTCCACGACGACGACGAGACCGCGTTCAGCACGGAGTATTTCGGCCCCGTCCTCGGTGTCGCCGAGGTTCGGGGCACCGGGGAGTTCTTCCTGAACGCCGCGATCGACGCCGCGAACGAACGGCTGCACGGGACGTTGGGCGCCAACGTGATCGTGCACCCGGACACCGTCGAGCAGCTCGGCTGGCGGTTCGAGCAGTGCATCGCCCGGTTGCGCTACGGCACCGTCGCCGTGAACGCATGGACCGGTGTCGGATTCCTCACCGCCCGCGCGCACTGGGGAGCCTTTCCCGGCCACACGCTGGAGGACATCCAGAGCGGACGCGGCGTCGTCAACAACGCCCTGCTCATCGACGACACCGAACGAACCGTCGTGTACGGACCCTTCCGCCCCGCGCCCCGCTCGCTGCGGCACGGGGAGATCTCGCTGACCCCGAAGCCGGCGTGGTTCGTCTCCAACAAGACCGCAGCGACCACCGGCCGACGACTCACCGAGTTCGCGAATCAGCCTAGTTGGCTGGGGCTGCCGGCGATCTTCGCCTCGGCGCTGCGTGGGTGAGTTCGTCGGGGTCGTCGACGCCGCCGAAGAGGTCGAGGTAGCGCAACGCGAGTTCGACGTGGCCGATCCGCTCCGTGATGCGGTGTCCCATCAGCTCTTCCGCCCGGTTGAGGCGGTAGCGGACGGTGTTGCGGTGCACGAACAACTCGCTGGCGACGGCCTCGACGTTGGCGCCGTTGGTCAGGTAGCACAGCAGGGTCGCGCGGGTGTGCTCGATGCCGCTCGCGTCGCCCGTGAGCGGGCCGAGTTCGCGTAACACCATCCGCCGGAACGACTCGCTCTCCGCGTGGGCGAGGCAGAGCAGCTCGACCTCGTCGTATCGCACGATGCGGGGAGGTTCGGGCACCGACATGATCAGCCGTTGGACGTCACGCGCCTCCTGGTTGCTGGCCCGGAACCCGGCGACCCCCCGCGCGGGCATCCCGATGGCGAGCTGCACGTCGGGGTGCTCGTCGCGGTCCAGCGACTCGAGCGCCGCCTCGAGTTTCGGGGCTTTCGGGGTGGCGGCCCAGCACCAGAGGTCGCGGCCGCTGCGCGGGATCGTCAGCGGGGGTGGCGCGCCCAGGGTGGTGGCGAAAGCGCGAGCGGCATCCTGCATTACCCGGGACGCCTCCTCGGTGCCCGGTTGCACCCAGACGACGAACGCGGTCTGCCACTGGTTCAGCGCGTGCCTCAGGGATCCGGACGCGTCGTCCGCCGGCGGGTGTCCCTCGAGCAGGGCTCGGATGGTGTCCATCTTGCCGGCGATGCGGGTTTCGAGGGCCTGCGCCTGCACCTCCGAGTAGATCTCGGTGATCCGTTCGATCGACTCGTCGAGCCACGCGCCGCCGCGCGTCCACAAGTACACCAGCGTCTCGTCGCGGGTGGGCCCGTTCGCGGGGAGATCGTCGATCACCTCGGTGAAGTGCTCCCACAAGGTCAGATTCCCCTGGCGGTACACCTTGAGCAGGACGCGGAGTTCGTGACCGCGCCGCGCGACCGACCGGGCGAACTCGGCCGCCGGCTCGGGGAAGACCAGGGTGAGCTCCGGTCGGGTCAATGTCTCGAGGAAGCCGAGCCAGTGGGCGCGGGTGCTGGCGTCCAGGTCTTCCACGAGCAGTGGGTCATCGCGGACCTGCGGCACGCGGGCGAGGATCGCGTCGTTGATGCGGTGCATGAAGTTGTCGGCGTAGTCCGGTTGCGACGCGCGGGCCACGTAGTCCTTCAGCCAGGCGTCCAGCTCGGCAGAGTTCGGACCTGTCACGTCACCTCCACCGGCCGGCATCACGAGCGGGGGCCAGAGGAGCCGCGACGGCGTCGGCGACCTCGCCAGCCGAATGCATGATAGCCGTCGCGAGGTGGGGCATGGGGCGACGGCAATAATCACAGATCAGGACCCGTGAGTGGTTACCGAGTCTGCGACATTTCCCCGTCGCTTCGCTCGCCCCGACAGACTCGGTAACCACTCACGGGAACGAGTGTCACGGGCGCGCAGCGCCTACGAGGGGTTGTGCCGCGACCGCACGGCGCAGTGCCGCAACAATCCCGTCGTGATCCGTGGCGTCGAGGACGGCGGCGATGTGGGCGTCGGGGCGGATGAGCCACGACTCGCCGGCGCGGGCACCGAGGGCGGCTGCGAGGTCTCCGGACGGGTCGAGGTCGTGCATCGAGGCCACGGTGACAGGCAGGCCGACGTCCGTCTGCGGGGCGAACTCGCCGGTGGTGAGCAGCAGGAACCCATCGCGGGCGATCGCCCGCAGGCGGGTCTGCTGCCCGTTGCGCTGCACCGGCAGGTCCGGGACCAGCACGCCCGGCGCGGGGGTGGGCGCGTTGCCACGGTCTGGGCGACCGGCGAAGGGGCGCACAGGATCCGGGGTGGTCAGCGATGACTCGACATACCAGTAGGGTTCGGCGAGGCGGCCGGAGTCTACGTGCGCGTGCGCGGCCGAGGTGGCACGTGCCTCGCCGAGGATCTGCTCGCGGGTGCGCGCCTGTTGGTCGTCCTGGGGGACGAGGAAGTCCATCGTCGCCCCGGTGACGGCGAGGTTCTCGACCGCGGCGGCGTGGCGTTCGGTGTTGTAGGTGTCGAGCAGGGCGTCGCCTGCCCAGCCGTGCAGCACGAACGCGAGTTTCCAGGCGGCGTTCTCCGCGTCGGCGACTCCCGAGTTGAGCCCACGCGCCCCGAACGGGGACACGATGTGCGCGGCGTCGCCGGCGAGCAGGAACCGCCCGACCCGCATGCTGCTGGCGACCCGGGAATGGAAGCGGTACACCGACTTCCAGACAATCCGGTAGTCGGTGTCGCCGATGATCTGGCGGATCCGCGCGTCCAGGGCGCCGGAGGCATCCTCGGCGTCGAGGTCGTAGTCGCCCGGGACCTGCCAGTCGATGCGGAACGTGGAATCCGGGCACGGGTGGATCAGCACCTGCCGGCCGGGGTTCCACTCCGGGTCGAAGTAGAAGCGGCGCTCGTTGGCCCAGCCGGGGATGTCGGCGGCGATGTCGCAGATGAGGAACTTGTCGTCGAACGAGCGACCGTCGAAGGTGACCCCGAGTTGAGCCCGGATGTCCCGAGCGCGGGAACCGAGGGCGACGACGCCGTAGTCCGCGGACACCGTGACCGGACCCCGATCGGTGGCACAGTCGATGTGCACCGAGTCGGTGTCCTGGCGGACTTTCTCGACGCTGTGCCCCCACCGCACCTCGATCAGCGGAGTGGCGGCGATGCGCTCGTCGAGCACCTGTTCGGTGCGGGTCTGGGAGATGTTGACGAACGGCGGGAAACTCGAGCGGCCGTGGTCGACGAAGGTCTGCGCGAACAGTTCGGTGTCACCGTGGAAGGTGCGTGCCTGCTCCCAGGTCAGGCCCTCCTCGGCGATCTGTCGTCCGGCGCCCACACTGTCCCAGATGTCGAGGACGTCGCGCTGCTGGCAGATCGCCTTGGAGCCGATCGGGTCCCGTTCGGCGCGACCGTCGAGCAGGATCACCCGGATTCCCCAGCGCGCCAGCAACAGTGCGGTGGTCTGCCCGACCGGGCCGTTGCCCAGCACCGCCACCGTGCCGGGGGTTTCGTGGATGCTCGTTTCGTGGGTGCTCGTTTCGTGGGTAAACACTGCGTCGCTCTCGTTCGTTTCAGAAGATGGTCGGGTCAGCCCTGGAGTTGGTCCCAGACGGCGCGATCGCGCTCGGCGGTCCAGATGACGGGGCGTTCGATGCCGGACAGTTCGTCCCAGACGCGGGCGACGTCGAAGGGCAGGCAGTGCTCGAAGATCGGCCAGTGTCCGTAGCGGTCGAACAGGGCGGTGTGGGTGGCCTCGAACGCCTCCTTCAGAGTGCCGCCGCGCTGCTGCACGGCGCCCACCTCGGCCAGCATCACGGACAGGAAGTGGCGCGTCTGCGCGATGGCGGCGTCGACCTCGTCGCGGCCGTGCGAGACGGCGCCGCGTCCGCCGATCAGGGTCTCGGCGTGCAGGGCGGCGAGGTTGTCGAGGGTGGTGGTCGACCAGTCGCGGTGGAACGCATCCCCGGTGTAGAGGGCGGCCTGGGCCTCGACGAGGTCGCCGGCGAAGAGGATCTTCTGCTGCGGCAGCCACGCGACGATGTCGCCCTCGGTGTGGCCGCGGCCGTGGAACTCGAGCACCAGGTCGCCACGGTTGCCGCCGAGGTCGATGGTGAGCCGGTCGGCGAAGGACAGCGTGGGCCAGGTGAGCCCGGGCACGGAGTCCGGGTCCTTGGCCAGGCGCGGCATGCGCCCGAATTCGCTTGCCCAGTCCTGCTTCCCGCGCTCGGCGATCAACGCGGCGGTGTTCTCGTGGGCGACGATCACCTCGGCGTCGAACGCGGAGGCACCCAGCACCCGCACGGCGTGGTAGTGCGAGAGGACGAGGTAGCGCACCGGCTTGTCGGTGTGTTCGCGCAGCTTCGTCAACCACTCGCGCGCGGCGGTCGGGGTGGCCAGCGCCTCGAAGCAGACCAGGAAGTCCTCGCCCTCGATGGCGCCGATGTTCGGATCTCCGTCGGCCGTCAGCGCATACACGCCGTCGGCGAGAATCTCTAGGGTCTGCTGCTTCTCACCGAGATCGGCGGAGGACGCGAAGGATGGAGCGGACATTCTTGTCACCTATTTCTGGTAGCGGGTCAGGCTGGGAGTAATCAGGACGTGGCGGGAACGGAGGATTCGACGTCGGCGCCGAGAGCAGCTCCGCGCGGTTCGGAAACCGTGGCGAGGGCGATCAGCGAGACCACGCTCAGCGCGATGACGTAGAGGCCGACCGAGGGCGACCAGCCGGTCGCATCTATCAGCGCCTGGGCGATCAAAGCGGCGAACGCACCGCCGAGCACCGCGCCGAGGGCGTAGCCGATCGAGACCCCGGAGAAGCGCACCTGTGCGGGGAACATCTCGGCGAACATCGCCGACATGGGCCCGTAGGCGATGCCGATGCCGGGCGTCAGCAGCAGGACGGCGAGGGCGTAGCAGACGATGTTGCCGGTGTCGACGAGCAGGAACATCGGCACGATCCACACGATCAGCGCGGCGTAGCCGATCTGGAACGCGCGCACCCGGCCGACGCGGTCCGAGAGCACCCCACCGAACAGGGTGGTGCCGATCCACGCGGCCGAGGCCAGCGAGGTCACGGCGAGAACTGCGGTGCGATCGAGACCGACGGTGCGGGTCGCATACGAGGTGAGGAAGGCGATGAGCAGGTAGCCGGCGGCGCTGGAACCGACGAAGATCAGCGCGCACTGCACGACGGTCTTCGGATGACGGGCGACCAACTGCCGCAACGGCGCCGACGACTGGCCCTGGCGGGCGCGAATCTCCTCGAACACCGGGGACTCGTCCACCGTGCGACGGATGAGGTGGCCGACGCCGATCAGCACGACCGAGATCAGGAATGGGATGCGCCAGCCCCAGGCGGCGAACTGCTCGGGCGTCAACACCGCGGTGAGCGTGGTCAGCATGAGCGACGCGCCGAGCATGCCGATCGGCACCCCGAGTTGCGGATAGGCGCCGAACAACCCACGCCGACCGGTCGGGGCGTGCTCGACCGCCATCAGCGCCGCACCGCCCCACTCGCCGCCGGCGGAGAAGCCCTGCACCATGCGCAGCACGATCAGCAGGACCGGTGCCCACACGCCGATCGCGGCGTAGGTCGGCAGCAGGCCGATCGCCGCCGTCGCGCCGCCCATCAGCAGCAGCGTGAACACGAGGACCCGCTTGCGGCCGATTCGGTCACCCAGGTGACCGGCGACGATCGCGCCGAGGGGCCGGAACAGGAAGCTGATGCCGATCGAGCCGAGCGCGACCAGCTGGGCCAGCGTCGCGTTGTCGGCCCCGAGGGGAGCGAAGTAGGCGCTGCCGAAGACGAGGGCGGCGACGCTCGCGTAGATGAAGAAGTCGTACCACTCGATCGCGGTACCGACGAGGGTGCCGACGAGAACGCGCCGCTGGGCGAGGAGGGACGGCCCGCGGTGGGCCGAGGATCCGGACATGTGAGGTGCTCCCGAAGTCTGTGTTATCGCACTCACGTTTGTGCGTTGAAGTGATTCCACCGCATCAACAACCCCGAGTAAAGTGCGGATATTATCGGAACTTCTTCGATTGGATAGAAGAATTGGCCAGGTTCACGCTCCGGCAGCTCGAACTGTTCGCCGCGCTACCCGATCACGCCACGCTCAGCACCGCCGCCGCTGCCCTGCACATTTCCGAATCGGCACTGTCACACGCAATTACGGAGCTCGAGCGCGCCGTCGGCGAACAGCTGTGCCTGCGCCGGAAGGCGCGCGGGATGCAGTTGACACCCGCCGGTCGGTACTTCGCCGAACGCGCCCGCGCGGTGGTGGCGGACGCCGACGAGCTCGCCAGCGCACTGGCGTCGCAGCGTGGGGAACTCGTCGGACCGGTGTCGGTGGGCTGCTTCACCGGGTTCGCGAGCACGGTGCTGCCGCCCGTGCTCGACGGGTTCGCCCGCGCGCATCCCCGCGTCGAGATCGCCATCACGGTCGGCACCGACGACGAGCTGCTCCCTCCGGTGACCGCCGGGCGGCTCGACGTCGCGATCGTCTACGACATGTTCGTCCCGGACGGGTTGGCGAAGCGGCCGATCTACCGCACCGAGATCCTGGCTGTGCTGCCGCCCGAGCATCGCCTGGCCGCCGAGGAGTCGATCGACCTCGCGGACCTCGCCGACGAGCCGTTGATCATGCTCGACGCCGCACCCAGCGCGACCCACACGCCGCGGATCTTCGCCGAGCGGGGGCTCGAGCCGAACACGCGGGTGGCGGTGCCGTCGCTCGAACTCGTCCGCGTACTCGTCGCGCGCGGGTTGGGGTACAGCCTGCTCATGTGGCGGCCGAACTACTCCATGACCGCGCTCGAGGGGCGGCCGGTCGTCATGCGACCGCTGCGTCCCGCCGCCGGGCTGACGTCGGTGGTCGCCGTGTGGCCGGAGCAGATGCGGCTCAGCGGGCGGGCGACGGCGGTCCTCGACCACCTCGTGAACAGCCTCGGCGATGTCGACTCCGTGAGTGCGGAAGACCCTGTTAGTCTGCAGCGCAGCGGAATCCGAGATGTGAGGTTGCCGAGTCGTCGGACTGTGACGACCGCGCCGCGGGCCGGTAGCGGCGGCAGTACTCGGGGGCGCAGATGAACGAACCGCCCTTGGTGACGCGCATGACTTGCGGCGAGGTGGTCGGCGCCAGCAGGTCCTTCCGCCCCCGCGAGTCGATTCCCGTCATGGTCGGGGGGACGTGGCGTGGCGTGAACGTGTCGACTGTGCGTTCCCAGACGTTGCCGATCATGTCGGCGAGGCCGTAGCCGTTGGGCGGGAACGTGTCGACGGGCGAGGTGGAGCCCCATCCGTCGCTGCGGTGGGGGAACGCGCCCTGCCAGGTGTTGGCCATAATCTTTCCGCCCGGCGTGAATTCGTCGCCCCAGGCGTATTCGCGATCATCGAGCCCGCCGCGGGCGGCGTACTCCCACTCGGCCTCGGTGGGCAAGCGCCGACGCGCCCAGTCCGCGTACGCAGTCGCGTCGCGGTAGGCGATCTGGACGACGGGGTGGTCCGGTTTGTCGGTGGTCCCGGACTCGGGACCCTCGGGATGGCGCCACGATGCCCCCGGCCGCCACCGCCACCACTGGCGCCAGTCGGCAAGGTTCACGGGTCCTGGGGTCGGGGTGAACACCAGGGCGCCGGGCACGAGGTCCGCAGGGTCGGCGCCGGGGAAGTCGGCGGGATCGATGGGTTCCTCGGCGACCGTGACGTATCCGGTTGCGTCCACGAACTCCGCGAACTGGGCGTTGGTCACCGGGTGGCGTTCGATCCGGAACGACGCCACCGTGCGCTCGTGTGCCGGGGCTTCCTCGGGGTAGTGGTCGTTGGACCCCATCGTGAACCGACCACCGGGGATGGGAACGAGGTCGGTAGGCGGCATGGGATCAGGGTAGTTGCAGGGGGGCGCCGTCCCAGATCGCGTGTGCTCGATCGGCAAAGCCGTCGAACAGCCGGGTGCGCTGACCGTCCAATCGGCCCCGGCGCGGGTGCGACGATGTCCGGAGACGGTGCACTACCGTCCGACCCATGGCCTACCTGCTGCTGATGGGCGCGATCCTGACCGAGGTGTTCGCGACCAGCATGCTCAAGAGCACGGCAGGCTTCAGCAAGCTGTGGCCGACCGTGGCGTGTCTCACTGGGTACGCGGTCTCGATCGCGCTGCTCGCGATGTCGATCAACCGAGGCATGCAGACCAGCGTCGCGTATGCGATTTGGTCCGCAGTGGGGACCGCATTGATCGTGACGATCGCCGTCCTATTCCTGGGCGAGGTGCTCACGGTCGTGAAGGCCCTGGGTCTGGTGCTGATCGTCGCCGGCGTCGTGATCCTCAACCTCGCCGGCGCCCACTGATGGTGTCGGTTTCCCGCCGCAAGCCGACAAAGGTTGCCCACTCGACGCAGCCGGACCTCGAGTCCACAAACTGTTCACGCACGGGTGGGGGAATCGACACCTGGGGTGTCTGGTCGCGCCGCGTACACCCGACAAGGGTGGACGGTGACGACGACGGAGGGAACCACAGATGAGCGTGATTGCCGCACTGATGCCTTCGTCGGGACGCGCGACGCGCGCCGCGTGGGCGCGGCGGATCACCCGTCGGTTGGCGGCGCGGGCGAGTGAAGCGTGGTGTGTCAGCAACGTCAGCGGCGTGGCAGCGGTGGCGACTGGCGCAGGGCCGGTTGCTGCAACAGGCCCAGAGGCATGTGCGCGGTGAGCAGCGGTTGGTCGACGTGGCGGGCGAAATGGGGGCCGACGCGATCCGGCTCCCGCCATCTCCCCTGACTGGCACGTAAGGAGCACTGCAGGCGTCGCGCATGGGCGCAGGGTGCGGCGAATACAAACCTGCGCGGTGCGAGCGGGCGCGGAACGCCTACGCTCAATGGCGTGATTGCGCTTCACCCCGACGTCGCCGCTCTCGCGCCGCTGCTGGGAACGTGGGCGGGCGAAGGCGCCGGCGAGTACCCGACGATCGCGTCGTTCGGCTATCACGAAGAGGTGGTGTTCGCCCACGTCGGCAAGCCGTTCCTCGCCTACCGGCAGCGCACCCAGGCCGTCGACGACGGTCGGCCGCTGCACGCCGAGACGGGATATGTGCGGACGACGGTGCCGGGCCGGATCGAGTTGGTGCTGGCGCACCCGACCGGCATCACCGAGGTCGAAGAGGGGTCGATGGAGCTGAACGGTGACGACCTCGTGATCGAGCTCGCGTCGACCGCGATCGGACTGACCACGTCGGCCAAACTGGTGACCGCGCTCGCCCGCTCCATCCGCGTGACAGGCGACCAACTCAGCTACCGGCTGCAGATGGCCGCGGTCGGCTTTCCGTTGCAGCACCACCTCGCGGCCACCTTGCGACGCCAGTGAACCGTTCCTGATTGGTGAGCGGGAGTGAGTCTGGCTCGGTCTCCGGTTGCTCTGCCGTCCGAACGGTGTTGACGGCGCTGGGCGTGTGTTCAGGGATCCGGTGGGCCTGCGGCGTCGTGCGCCCTCGGCCGACCGGTGACACGCGAGCGAGAAGTCCTGTTGCCACGCACGACTGTTCCGGTCGAGTGGCCCGCGCGCGTCCGCTGTCGCGTGTGGGGTCCGACCGGCTTACGCCGGGCACGGTGCCCGAGGCTTCTCCTGCCGATCACGACGGCGGCGGCGCGGTGTGCGTCGACGGTCGGGTCGGAAGTCTTCAGTGCGGGCAGCCAGTGTTGGGTGCCCCAGCGGGAGGTGTAGGCCGGATCGACGGCGATCACCGCGAGCCCCGCGGTGGCCGACATCGCAACCAACCGGTCGCGGAACTTCGCCGTGGGCAGGCCGGTGACGGTGCGGCGGAACCGTTTACCGCGTCGACCCCGGCCCATCGTCTCGCGCCCGGTGGCGCGGGCGTCGGCGAAGCCCAGGTTCTCGATGCTGATCGACGCACACCCCGCCCGCCCGGCCGCGTGGATCAGCCGGGTGACGACGTGGCGCACCTGGGCGTCGCGATGACCGGTGCTCCCGTCGATGGTGTGGTCGAGGCGTCGCGGGGTACCCACGACGTTGCCGTGCGCATCGACGACGGCGGCGTCGACATGCCCTGCGTTGAGGTCCACACCGAGCGTGCGCCGAGCCTGCAGCGCGTCGAGCGGGACCGTCGGTGTTTCGGGATAACCCCAGGATGCGTCGAGGTACCAGCGTCCGCGTGCGTCGCGGTGCAGGTCGTAGCGGATGGCCAGGTTCTGCTCGATCCGTTCGGCCCACTCCGCACCGCGATGGGTGGTGGCCGACGAGACCGGTGTGCCGATCCGCAGGCGGTCGGTGCCGAGGTCGGCGGCGAGCGCGGCGGGCACCTTGATCTCGAGCACACCACCGTCGGTGACGCGGATGGTCTCGTTGCCGAACCGTTTGCCGCTCTCCCCGTCGGCGGTGAGGAACATCCGCTCGTCGCTCCAGCGCTGTTCCCACTCGGGCACGCTCATCGCGGCCTCGTCGAGGTGGTGGCGGCGCCGCCACAGCCGCCCGCCACCGACGACGATGCGCGGGTGCCCGGCCTCGAGCCGCTCGGCGACGTCGGCCAGGCGCTGTTCCAGCTGGGTCTTGCGGCGGGACTTGGCGAACCGCTCACCCTCGGTCGCGTACCCGCGCACGCGCGTGGCCGGCGGGCACCCGGGGTTGGCGCCCCGGCCCGCGACGGGCGCGGCCATCCTCGACCCGATCGTCTGGATCGCCGCACGCAGCGATGCCGCCTCGGCGGACAGCCCGCGCATCCCCAGGTGGTAGGAGTCGATGGCGGTGCGGGTCAGCGCACCCGCCCACCGCGAGGACGACAGCGCGGTCAGGCGCCGTTTCTCGGTTGTCCGCCACGCGGCCTGCTCGTGCCCGGCCACCCGGCCCAGGCGCACCCGTGAGGCCAGTGCCTGCCGATTCAGGGCGCCCAGGAACACCCCGATGCGCTCGAGTGCGGCCCCTTCCGACGCGGTGGGCCGCACCCGGGTGCGGGTACGGACACCCTTCGCGGGCGTGACGACGAACGGGGCAGCGATCCGCCGCAGGCCCGAATCCGTGCGCTCACCCGTGCTCACGTCTGGCCACCTCCCGGATCGGCAGCGCACCCCAGTGCTGGTTTCGCCCGGTTCTTCGCCGACCCGCGCCCGGACAACCGGGCGCACATCCAGCTCAGCACCCTCGCTCATGTCACCGACGAGATCATCGGCGACCTCGCCGGCATCGAGCACGACCAGGCGCCGCCCGGACGCCGACAGCGCTGCCTCGACCAGTCCGGTATTCATCCGCCCCAGCCGGTCACGATGCTCCACGACCACGACCGTAACCGCCGGGTCCGACAACAATCGTCGCGCCTTCGGGCGCGCCCCGTCCGTGGCGGACCCCACCTCGGCGTCCGCGCGCACCACCCGGTGACCGGCCCGCGCAGCCCACTCAGTGAGCCTGGCGCTCTGCCGCGCCAGATCCGCGATCTGATCGGGCGAGGACACACGCGCGCACCGGCCCACCCCCCACCGTCGCCGGGGTCGAGTTCGCCTCGACATTCACCAAGATCGTGCGCGGACCGACCCGAGTCGCGGGCACCGGCAGGTTCCCCTCCCGAAACCTCCGTGCGGTCTGCGGGTGCACGCCATTCGCATGTGCCCACTCGGTCAGATTCACACCCACCACACCACCACGCACAGACTCACTCAACAGCACTCAAACGCACTTAAACAACGCTACAGATGCGCAGTTCTGGCCCTTGGGGGTCTCACGGTCGCGGAGCGCCTATGGGCGTGTGGAGCGTGCCGATGCCGTCGATCGAGACCTCGACGACGTCGCCGGGTTCGAGGTAGACCCGCGGCGTACGGGCACGGCCGACCCCGCCGGGGGTGCCGGTGAGGATCAGGTCGCCGGGGCGCAGCGGCAGGATCGTCGACAGGTAGGACACCAGGTGCGCCGGCTTGAACAGCAGGTCGGCGATCGCGTGCTGTTGCATGGTGGCGCCGTTGACGGTGGTGCGCAGGGTCGCCTTGTCGAGGTCGACCTCGTCGGCGGTGACGAGCACCGGGCCGATCGGAGTGGAGCGCGCCCAGATCTTGCCCTGCAGCCACTCCTTGGTGCGGAACTGGTATCCGCGCATGGAGATGTCGTTGGCGGCGGCGTACCCGGCGATGTAGTCGGGCGCGTCCCGCTCGCTCACGCGGTCGGTGGTGAGGCCGATGACGACCACGAGTTCGCCTTCCCAGTCCAGCTCCTTGTCCTCCTCCACCGCCGCGACCGGATCGTCGGGTCCGGTGAGCGTGTCGGCGAACTTGGCGAACAGCGTCGGATACTCGGGCAGGTCGCGGCCCATCTCCTCGATGTGGCTTCGGTAGTTCAGCCCCACACACAGCACCTTGGATGGGGACGGGACGAGCGTCTCGAGTTCGACGGCGTCCGCCTTGTGCTGCGCTCCCTCCGCTGCGGCGGCGATATCGCGCCAGTCCGCGTCCGCGAGGAGGGCACCGAGATCGGCGTAGCCGGCGATCTCGGTGTAGACGTCGCCGTCGAGGCGGGCGGCCATCGTGGTCCCGTCGGTACGCAGTGTCGCGAGCTTCATCCCGAGGTGTCCTTCCCGTCAGTTGTTGGTCACGTCGGGCACCACCAGGTCGAAGAAGCCCCGGTGCGACCCCGGCGGCAGCGTACCGGACAGCGTCGGCCGCACTGCTGGTCACCACGGGTGGCGTGGTGGGGCGTGGGTCCTCGCCGGCGGACCCTCCCCCGAGTGACGCCGGGTGTTCGGTGGCTGGGCCTCCTGTCGGTGGTTCGGGGGTGGCTGGGGCGGCGGGGTGAGGACGGGGGTCCTCGCCGGTGTGTGCCGGCGGTGGCGCGTGCGGTGTCGACGCGGGGTTACGGGACGTCGTCGTCACCTTGTCGTCTTGGTGCCGGGTCAGGTCGATGTCGAGCAAGGTGGTGACCGCGTCCGACAGTGTCGACACCTCGGGTTGTCGAATCCAGGTCGGGGGTCGCCAGCATGTTCGAAGTGTATCGGCGGGGTCCGACACGTTTCGCTCGCGCAGCGATGTGCTAGCCAGACCGTAGCGCGCAAGGGGCTTCCAGCGCATGGTTGTTCCGGTTTCGCAGCGTGTTCGTGCCGGAAGAACTGTGCGCTCGGCGACCTTTCGCCGTCCCCGACGCCGCGAGCACGAGCGACTGGCCTGCGACACGCCGAAAGATAGGGCCACACGGACGGTCTCGCGATCGCCAGCGCATTCTCCCACCCGCCCCCGCCGACTGCCACCCGCTGGGCTTTCGCGACAACACGTGGCCCAGAACGTGCACTGTCGGCGGGGATGGCGACTCAGCGACCCAGGCCCTCGAGCCCGCTGCCCAGCACGTTCGCGCCGATGAGGATGAGGATCACGACCATGATCGCGGTGTTGTTGGCGACCATGAATCCGCGCACCGAGTCGAGGAAACCCGCCGCTCGCGCGCCGCCGAGGAGATGAAGGACGACGGCGCCGATCACCGTGCTCGAGGCGACGACGAGGAAGACGACGACCGCGACGGTGAGGTCGGGGCCGTGGACACCCGTCTCGATGATCGCGGTGGTGGCCGCGGCGGCGAGGACGAGGTTCTTGGGGTTGGCGCCGGACAGAGCCGCGCCCAGGATGGCGGCGCGCCCGACCGAGGCGTCGTCGAGCGAGGCCATCCAGCGCGGCGGCTCGACCTCGTCGTCCCCGCGCGGCCTCGCGCGCCACTTGCGCGCCCCGGCGGCGATGAGCGCGACGCCACCGATCACCCGCAGCCAGTCGGCGATCGCGGAAGACGGGGAATCGGGATCCGATGCGCCGTGGAACACCGTCAGCACGATGACGGCGACGATCGTCAGCCCGACCACCCAGCCGATGGCGAACACCGGGCCGTTTCGGCGCCCGCGGCGCCCGGCGAGGATCAGTACGATGCCGACGAGCGGAAAGGGACTCAGCGCGATCGCGAGCGCGGCCGGCAGCGCCGCGCCGATCGCCTGGAGCAGCATCGCCGCTCAGCCGGCGAGGGCGAGAGCAAAGGCGGACGACACCGCGACGAGTGCTACTGCGGTTGGGCCTGGTTGCATTCGTCGAGCGTGCAGCATGCGCGCCTCGGGCTCAACCGTCGGACCCGCGCGCGCAACCACCGATCGACGCCGAGAGCGCGTGTTCCTTCTGGTGCCCCTCGGCGCGACGTCGCCGAGTGGCTCGCTGCGCGCTGACGCCTGGGTCGGGAGATCAGTGCTTCGGGATCGGATGGCCCTCCGACGCCTGCACGACCACGACGCCCGCCCCTGCGAGGCACAGTTGGTATGCCTCGCCGGAACCGCGGCCGATCGCCGCGGCCATCTTCGCGGTCTTGCGGATGCTCGACTGCAGACCGGTGGACCACAGGACGGCGCTCTGCATGTCGACGAACGTCGGGACGTCGACCTGCAGCACTACCGGGGTGCCGAAGGTCGTGATGGCGAGCATCCCCCGTCCGCTGAAGGTCGTGTTGAACAGGCCGCCGCTGAGCATCGACGCGCCCTCGACGCGGTTGATGTCCCATTCCAGCGTGCTCTCGAAGGCGAGCACGTTCGCACCGTTGACGGTGACCGATTCGTCCTCGAGTTCGAGCAGGAAGATCTCGTCGGCGTCCTGCGCGAGGAAGACCTGCCCACTGCCGGTGACGCGCATGAGGGACATGCCCTCGCCGGTGAGGGCCTTCTTGAAGAACTTGCCCACGCCGCCGCTGCCCTGGTAGGCGAAGTCGACCTCGCCCTGGTAGGCGACCATGGATCCCTGCCGGGCGAAGAAGTGCCCGGCGGTGCCGGCCAGGTCCACCTTCAGCATGCGGGGGTTCTGCAGTTGAAACGTCCCGGGCGCCGTGTTCCGTTCGGCGTTGTTCATCAACTCGCTGCGCATCACGTCATGCTAGCGACCGGCGGGCTGTGTGCGTAACTCGTTGTTGTTCCTGGGATTTCGATCAGCTTTTCGCGCGCCGGTACTGCAGCGCGCTCAGCCGCGCCGACGCCTTCATGACGAACGCCGGCGGTGGGCCGAGGTGGAGTTGCTGCAGCATCGAAGGAGTGTCCTCGCAGTGCCAGACCTCGGCGAGCCTGCCGTCGCGAACCTTGAAGATCTCCTGGCCGCCCATCGTCACCGGCCGTCCGGTCGGCGGGATGCCGAACACGTCGAACGGGCCCGTGTTGGTGGCTGTCATCGTCCAGCGCCCGGTCACGTACCGGTCGTCGGCGAACACGACATCGATGCTGAAGCGCATGTCCGGGAACGCCCTGCGGATCTGGGCGGCGGCCCACACGTCGCCGGCGCGACCGGCCGGCTGTCCCTGCATGGGCGTGTGGTCGATCAGGTCCTCGGCCAGCAGTTCGGGTGCGACCGTGTAATTGCCCTTCGTCCAGATCTCGTCGAGCCAACGGCGGTAGAGCGCGACGTTTTCCTCGGCGGTCATGCCGCCATGCTCCACCGCTGGGGAGCGGCAGTCCATAGGGGCCGGCGTCGTCTGTCGGAGCGGAGCCGTACCATATCGGGCGTCGAATCTGCGTACTGTTTCTAAGGGGAGCGATCGTGACGGCGCACGTCGAGCAACTAGAGTTCCAGGCCGAGACCCGGCAACTGCTGGATCTGATGATCCACTCCGTGTACTCGGAGAAGGACATCTTCCTGCGTGAGCTGATCTCCAACTCCTCCGATGCGCTCGACAAGCTGAGACTCGAGACGTACCGGGACAAGGATCTCGACGTCGACACCTCCGACCTGCACATTCAGCTCGAGGTGGATAAGGAGGCGCGCACGCTCACGCTCTCGGACAACGGCGTCGGAATGTCTCACGACGAGGTTATCGACCTGATCGGGACGCTGGCCAAGTCCGGCACGGCGGAGTTGCGGCGCAAGCTGGCCGAGGCGAAGTCGGATGCCGCGACCGAGGAACTCATCGGTCAGTTCGGGATCGGTTTCTACTCGACGTTCATGGTCGCGGACAAGGTGACCCTGCTGACCCGCAAGGCGGGCGAGCACCACGGCACGCGATGGGAGTCCGAGGGGCACGGCACCTACACGATCGAGGAGGTGCCGGGCGAGCGAAGCGACGGGGGAGACGGCGCAGGCGCGCCCCAGGGCACGTCCGTCACGCTGCATCTGAAGGCGGAGGACGCCGAGGACCACCTCTTCGACTACACCGCGGAGTGGAAGCTGCGCGAAATCGTCAAGAAGTACTCCGACTTCATCTCCTGGCCGGTGCGGATGGACGTCGAGCGGACGAAGACGAAGCCCAAGCCCGAGGACGATCCGGAAGCACCGTCCGAAACCGAGACCGTCGTCGAGACCGAGACCCTCAACTCGCGCAAGGCGCTGTGGACCCGTCCGCGCAGCGAGGTCACCGACGAGGAGTACAAGGAGTTTTACCGGCACGTCAGCCACGCCTGGGACGACCCGCTCGAGATCATCCCGTTCAAGGCCGAGGGCACCTTCGAATATCAAGCGCTGCTGTTCATTCCGACGCAGGCGCCGTTCGACCTGTTCATGCGTGAGCACAAGCGGGGCGTGCACCTGTACGTCAAGCGGGTGTTCATCATGGACGACTGCGAGGCGCTCATGCCGGAGTACCTGCGCTTCGTGCGGGGCGTGGTCGACGCGCAGGACCTCTCGCTCAACGTGTCGCGGGAGATCCTGCAACAGGACCGCCAGATCAAGATGATCCAGCGCCGCCTCGTCAAGAAGGTGCTCGCCACGATCAAGGACATCCAGTCCACCGAGGCAGAGAAGTACCAGACGTTCTGGCGCGAGTTCGGTCGCGTGCTCAAGGAGGGCTTGCTCGGCGACCAGGACAACCGCGAGGCCATCCTGGCGGTATCCTCGTTCGCGTCCACCAACAGCGACGACGACCTCACGACGCTCGGCGGTTACGTCGAGCGCATGAAGGACGGCCAGGACGAGATCTACTACCTGACCGGTGATTCCCGCGACCAGTTGGTCAACTCCCCGCACATGGAGGCGTTCCGGGCGAAGGGGCTCGAGGTCCTGCTGCTGACCGACCCGGTCGACGAGATGTGGGTCGGGTCGGTTCCGGAGTTCGACGGCAAGAAGTTCCAGTCGATCGCCAAGGGTGAGGTGGAACTCGGCACCGAAGAGGAGCGCAAGGCGGCCGAGGAACAGCGCGAGGAGCAGGAGAAGGACTTCGCCGACCTGTTGGGTTGGCTCGGCGAGACGCTCGACGATCACGTCAAGCAGGTGCGACTGTCCGCCCGGCTCACCGACTCGCCGGCGTGCCTGGTCGGGGAGACCTACGACTTCACCCCGATGCTGGAGAAGATGTACCGCGCCTCCGGGCAGGAGGTGCCGCACAGCAAGCGCATCCTCGAACTGAACCCGACCCACCCGCTGGTGACCGGGCTCAGGCACGCACAGTCGGAGCGTCCCGACGACCCCGCACTCGCAGAGACCGCCGAATTACTGTATGGCACAGCGTTGCTCGCGGAGGGCGGGGAGCTGAGCGACCCGGCACACTTCGCGAAGCTGCTGGCGAACAGGTTGACACGGACCTTGTGACGGTGCCGGGACCGTAACGCCGCGTCGGTCGAGTCGGACAATGCGGGCATGGGGCTCGTGACGGGAATTCTCGGCAGTTGTCTCGGGGTGGTCCTGGTGCTCGCCGGCGGCGGTACCGCCGTGGCACAGGAGGACTACCGCTACCTCGACGGGCCGGTCGCGTGGTCGGTCGCGAGCGGGCCGGCATGCGGCGGCCGGGTCTTTTCGTCGACCGTGACGTCGACCGAAATCTTCCCCGGCCCGGGCCTTCCGCCCGTCGACAACCGCGGCACACTGCACGTGTGGGTCTGCGCGATGTTCGTCGGTGTCTCCGAGAACCCCGGCGTGCAGTGCTCTGTTTTCGCCTCGCTGCGGTGGCGCAACCTGGCGACCGGTGCATCCGGGGAGGTGCACGACCTCGGCCCGGTCAGCGGATCGATCCCGCCGTTCCTCGGCACCGGGGCGTCGGCGGACCTGGACACCGGGTCGGGGCCGGTCGAACTGACCCTGTTCACCGACCGGTCGCACATCCCGGGCACCAACGTCGTCGAAGTTTTCTGAACGGGTGCTGAACCGCGCCGCCGTCGCGTCGGCATATCCGAGAATCTATCCGTGACCGCAACCGCCACCGCGTCGTCGCTGCGATTCGCCCTGGTGCTGACGATGACCGGGGGGTTCCTCGACGCGTACACCTACATCTCCCGGGGCGGGGTGTTCGCCAATGCACAGACCGGCAACGTGATCCTGCTCGGTGTCGACCTGTCCGACGGGCGAGTGGCCGACGCGTTGCACCACCTGTGGCCGATCCTCGCGTTCGTCGCTGGGGTCGCGCTCGCCAACTTCCTCAAGAGCGAGCGGGCGCAACACACCTCGTTCCATCCGCTGCGGTCGGCGGTGGCGCTGCAGGTGGTCGTGCTGACGGTGGTGGGCTTCCTGTCCGATTCGGTGCCCGACTCCGCGGTCACCATCCCGATCGCGTTCGTCGCCGCGATGCAAATGGGCTTGTTTCGTGCGGTGGGCGAGTTCGCCTACATCGCGATCGCGACGACGGGCAACCTCATGCGGTTCACCGAATCCGGCTACCGAGCCGTCGTCGAGCACAAGCGCGACGAGTGGCGAGCGGTGCGTGTGTACGCCGCGATCGTCGTTGCCTTTGCTGTCGGCGCCGTGATTGGTGCGATCCTGACCCGGCTGTGGCACACCCATGCCGCGTGGGTGCCCGCCGCTCTGCTGGCCGCGACGCTGGTGCTGTTCGTCCTCGACGAGCGTGCACGGTAGCTCGGGGCCGCGGACGCCCCGCTCTCGGCGGGCGCGTCGGTGATCACGACTGGATGGCCGCCGACACGCCGCAAAATGCGGCCACACGAGCGTGATCAACAAGGGACGGGGAGCTACGCGACCGCGGTGCCGAGGGTCAGCGCGCCGTAGAAGCGGGGTACGCCGTCCTGGTAGAACGTGTCGGCGTCGGTGATGGTGAATCCCGCGTCCTCGATCAGAACACGGATCTGCCGGGTGAGGTGGCAGCCGCCGGCAATCCGTTTCTGGATGGGCTCGAGCCGACGCTGCCAGGTCCGGACGTCGGCGTCGGGAGCGAGTCCGTGCTCGACGAACGCGAGGGTGCCGCCGGGTTTGAGCACCCGCCGGATCTCGCGCAGGGCGGCGGCGGCATCCGGGATCGTGCACAGCGTGAACGTCGACAGGGCGGAGTCGAACGCGTCGTCCGGCAGGTCGAGTTGCTGGCCGTCCAAGCCCGCGGGTTTCACGTGAATCGTCGACGCGTCCAACCTTTTTCGGGCGAGCTTCCAGCCGAGCGGCGCGGGTTCGACGCCGCTGACCCCGGTCACCGCCGACGGATAGTGCGGCACGTTGAGGCCGGTCCCGAACCCGACCTCGACGACCTCGCCGTGCAGGCCGGCGCAGACCCGGCGCCGCAGCGGCTCGACCAGTCGCGAACCGCACGTCAGGTCGTTGAACCGCGGGAGGATGTGACTGCGGTAGAACGACATGGAGCCAGCGTAAGCGTCGACGCGAACCGTGGTTCGCGTCTGAACCCGCTGTCCGGGCCGGAACGGCCGGGATGAAATCAGCGTGGCGCCATCCGCAGTGCGCCGTCCATTCGGATCGTCTCGCCGTTGAGGTAGTCGTGCTCGACGATCATCTGGGCGAGTTGCGCGTACTCGGCCGGAAGGGCGAGCCGCGCCGGGAACGGCACGCCGGCCGCAAGGCCCTTGCGGTACTCCTCCGTGACGGAGGCCATCATCGGCGTGTCGACGATGCCGGGTGCGATGGTGACGACGCGGATGCCGAACTGGGCGAGGTCGCGTGCCGCGGGGATCGTCATGCCGTGCACGCCGCCCTTGGAGGCCGAGTAGGCGATCTGGCCGATCTGGCCCTCGAACGCCGCAACCGAGGCGGTGTTGATGATGACGCCGCGCTGGCCGAACTCGTCGACAGGATCGGTCTTGGCGATCGTGTCGGCCGCCAGGCGCATCACATTGAAGGTGCCGATCAGGTTGATTGTGACGACCTTGGTGAACAGGTCGAGTTCGTGTGGGCCCTTCTTGGACAGGATCCGGCCCGCCGAGCCGATGCCGGCGCAGTTGACGACGACCCGCAACGGTGCCCCGGACTCCGTGACCTTGGCGAGCGCCGCGGTGACCTCTTCCGCGCTGGTCACGTCGGCGGGCAGGAGCGTGACGCCCTCGGGGACGTCGTCGCCCGCCTTGTCGATCGACACTTGCAGGTCGAGACCGAACACGGTCGCCCCGAGGTCGGCGAAACGCTTGGCGGTTGCCGCACCGAGGCCCGAGGCCCCCCCGGTGACGACGACGGCCGCTCCCGAAATCTCCACAGTCTCTCCTTCGCTGACGACCTGCGTGGGTGCGCGTTCCGGAACGCGTCACGGGGTGCCCGCGGGTCGTCGCTGTCGACCCTATCGCGCAGGTCGGCGGCCTGCCGGGCTCAGCTGGCGCTGACGCGGACGCCCGGAGAGAACACCGACTGGCGCAGGTCGACGAATGCGGGCAGCATGGCGCCGGTCTCGAGGAAGCCGACCGCGGTGTCCAGCTCCGCGCCGGCGGCGAGTTCGGCGGGGACGGCCAGGTCGGTGGGTGCGATCGCCTCCGTGGCGAGCGGTCGCCCGTCGGCCGCGTATAGGCTCAGCAGCGTCGGGTCGAAGCGGACGGGACGGTCGGCGACGTTGCGGACGGTCAACGACACCACCGCACACTGCCGAGCCGACACAGCGTGGACGTCGTCGACGACGAACTCGAGTGCGCCGTCGCGGACTGGGTCGCCGAGACCGGGGAGGGTGTGCCCGCCGGCTGTGCTCAACCCCTCGATGGGCACAGCCGACGGCGCACTCTCCCCGGTGACAGGGGCGAGCGAACTCGTCCCGGCAGTGTCGCCTCCGGTCGCGACCCCGACGATCGCAACGGCGACCAGAAGGCCCAGCAGCCACGGCCACCGCTGCGGGGGGCAGCGGCCGGGCAACTGTGGTTCCGGCCGCGGCGGCGGAGCGCCGAACGGCGGCGGATACCGCTGCGACCTGCGTTTTCTCATGAACCCCCCTGCCCCGGGCGGATGCTGGGCTGCCGAATCTCGGTGCCGATCTCCACTGCCACAAGTTAACCATGAACACTGCTGTTCGTAGATGATACGGTTGATGTCATGACGCGCAAGACCTCCCCCGTCGCGGGTCGGCGGGTGATCATCACCGGTGCCGCCCGCGGAATCGGTGCCGCCCTCGCCCGGCAGCTTTCGGCCCACGGCGCCCGAGTCGCGCTGCTCGGCCTGGAACCCGACGCACTGGCCGCGGTCGCCGCCGACAGCGCCGGCGCGCCGTGGCGCTACTGCGATGTCGGCGACCGGGCGCAGGTGGAGACGGCGATCGACTCGCTGGTCGCCGAACTCGGCGGACTCGACTTGCTCGTCGCGAATGCCGGGGTGGCCCGCCAGCTGCCCATCGTCGGCGGCGATCCGGAGGTCTTCGAGCAGACCCTGCGCGTCAACCTGCTCGGCGCGTACTACTGCGTGCGCGCTGCCGGACCGTATATCAGCCACAAGAACGGGTACGTGCTGCTCATGTCGTCGTTGGCGGCCGCGATCAACCTGCCACTGCTCGGCGCCTACAGCGCCTCGAAGGCGGGGGTGCACGCGTTCGGCACGACACTTCGCCAGGAAGTCGCGCACACCGGCGCGAAGGTCGGCATCGCCTACTTCGCCGAACTCGACACCGACATGACCAGCCGCGGCTTCGACACCGCCGCGGCGCGGGAGGCGTTGTCCGGTGCGTCACTGGGCGGCAAGGCGCTGTCCGGGCCGGCGCCGCTCCCGCCAGCGATCGATCGGATCGAACGCGCGATCGCGCGCCGCTCCCGGCGGGTCGTCGCGCCGCTGTGGGTGGATCCGGTGCTCTGGTTCAATGTGTTCGTGCAGCGGATGCTGGAGCAACGGATGCGCGGCAAGTCGATCGCCCGCGCGCTCGAGATCGCCCGCGACGAACAGTCGTCCTACACCACCGAACAGCCGCGGCGGCCCGTCGCGTGACGACGACAGCACGCTTACCGCGGGGCAGGCACAACCTGACCCGCGAGCAGGTCGCGCGCGATCAGCGCAACCGCATATTGCTCGCGATGGCCGAGGCGATGGCCGAGCACGGGTACGTCGGCACGTCGGTCGCGCAGGTGCTGCGCCGGGCGGGGGTGTCGCGGGAGACGTTCTACCAGCAGTTCTCCTCGAAGGAGGAATGCTTCGCGGCCGCCTACGAGGAGGCCGTGACGCTGCTGATCTCCAAGATCATGGCCACGACCGGGGCGCAGGACATGCCGGACGCGAGCCGCGGCCGCATCGAGTACCTGCTCGGCGCGTACCTCGACGGGTTGGCCGACGAGCCCGCGTTCGCGCGGGTGTTCCTCATCGAGGTTTATGCGGCGGGCCCGGCGGCGATCGCGCGCCGCGCGCAGATGCAGGAGATGTTCGTCGGGTTGATCGCCGGTGTGCTGGGCGCACACTCTGCCGAGCAGCGCTTCGCATGCCAGGCGCTGGCGGCAGCGATCAGCACGATGGTGACGATGCGGTTGTCCGCCGGTGACCTGGACGGGTTGCGGGGGCTGCGCGATCCGCTGATCGACATGGTCGCGCGCTCGGGTCGTCTCTACGGTGACGAGGCGATCGGCTAGGTGCGCAGCACAACGTCCGCACGTTCCTCGGTGCGTGCCTCGCGCAGATACGCGGCCTCCTGCTCCTGCCAGCGCAGCCACTGCGGGCGCATCGGCTCGCCGTCGCGCTCCAGGCCGCGGCGCAGCCGTGTCTGCATCGGTGCCGTGACGTAGACGAGCAGTGTGACGGCGTCGGCATAGGTCGGGTCACCGGCGGCGACGCCCTCGATGACCAGCAGGTCGGTGGTGGGCAGGGTGATGGTCTCCGCGAGTTCTGTCCGGCGCCAGTCGTAGCGGCGGAACGCGGCTGTATCGCCGCGCCGCAAGGGGTCGATGATGTGCTCGCGCACCCGGCGCGGTGCGTCCGCCAGGCCGTCCCAGCCCTCGAAGACGTCGTCCATGTGCACGACGACGGCGCTCGGGTGCTCCTCGGCGACCTCGGCGGCAAGCGTCGTCTTGCCCGATCCGGCGGGGCCGTCGATGCACAACAGTCGAACGCCGCCCAGCTTCTGGGGCGAGCGAAGCGACGGGGGAAGTGTCGGCGGGCGGCGCAAGACTTCGGTGGCGATGTCGCCGGCGGCGGTCATCGTTGCACTGCGGTCATCGTTTTACGGCGGTCACGGCACGGTGGACGGCTCGAGCGGCTCGGGTGCGGTGCGGCGACGGGTGAACCGGCGCTGCAGCAGCGTCCACAGCCCGCCGAGGAGGGCGGTCATCGCGACGGCGCCGAACGCGACCAGCACCAGCGGGGCCTGTGGGACGGCCGACTCGACCAGCATCCAGCCGCCGAACAGCAGGAACAGGTAGCCGGCGGCGATCTTGATGACGTTCTCCGGGAGGTGCTTGCCGGCAACGGCGCCGACCGCGATGGCGAGCGCGTCTGCGGCGACCATGCCGATCGTGGAGCCGATCCAGACGCCGACCCAGTCGTGGTCGGTGGCCAGGGTGACGGTGGCGAGCATGGTCTTGTCGCCGAGTTCGGCGAGCAGGAACGCCGAGGACACCGCGAAGAACGCGGGTGCGCTCGCGCGCTGGGCTTTGGTCTGT
>DATDBL010000125.1:0-12802 GCA_036524855.1 Aldersonia sp.
GTTCGCCGACCGGTTCGAGGGGTACAAACTCGTCGAGACCGGTGTCACCGGCATAGACGGGCCGCTGCCCGTGAACCCCAGCGGCGGGCTCAAGGCCAAGGGGCATCCACCGGGCGCCACCGGCGTCGCGCAGTGCCTCGAGCTGTTCGCGCAGCTACGCGGCGAGGCCGTGAACCAGGTGGACCGAGCGCGTATCGGGTTGGCGCACAACGTCGGCGGACCGACCGCGGTCTCGGCGGTGACGATCCTGGAGGGTCCGGGTCGCTGATCACGCTCGTGCGGCCGTGTCGCTACTCGATCAATTCCTCGTAGCGGTACTCGGTGGTGATCGGGGTCTGCTCCTGGTGTGCCGCCGCCTCGCGGCGTTGCAGTTCGACGCGGCGGATCTTGCCGGAGATGGTCTTGGGTAGCTCGAAGAACTCGATCCGGCGTACCTTCAGGTACGGGGGCAGGTGGTCGCGGCCGTATTCCATGATGGATTTCGCGGTGTCGCCGTTGGGCTCCCAGCCGGCGGCGAGCGCGATGTAGGCCTTGGGAACGGCGAGCCGGGTCTCGTCCGGTTGCGGGACCACCGCAGCCTCGACGACGGCGGGGTGTTCGATGAGGACGCTTTCGAGTTCGAACGGTGACACCTTGTAGTCGGAGGACTTGAACACGTCGTCGGTGCGCCCGATGTAGGTGATGTAGCCCTCGGCGTCGCGGCCGGCGACATCGCCGGTGTGGTAGAAGCCGTTGGCCAGCACCGCCGCGTTGCGTTCGGGATCGTCGAGATAGCCGGTCATCAGGTTGAACGGCTGCTTCGCCAGATCCAGACAGATCTCGCCCTCCTCGGCGGGTTGTCCGGTCACCGGGTCCACCAGGACGACCGGCACGCCGGGCATCGGGCGGCCCATCGACCCGGGCTTGACGGGTTGGCCGGGCGGGTTGCCGATCTGCAGGGTCGTCTCGGTCTGTCCGAACCCGTCGCGGATGGTCAGCCCCCACGACGTCTCGATCTGCTTGATGACGTCGGGGTTCAGTGGCTCGCCGGCGCCGAGCAGTTCGCGCAAACCCTCGGGCCTGGCACCGAGGTTGGCCTGGATCAGCATGCGCCACACCGTGGGTGGGGCGCAGAAGGTGTTGACTCGCGCCCTGCGCAGCTGGTGCAGCAGTGCGGCGGCGTCGAAGCGCTGATAGTTGTAGACGAAGATCGTCGCCTCGGCGATCCACGGCGCGAAGAAGCAACTCCAGGCGTGCTTGGCCCAGCCCGGTGAGCTGATCGCCAGGTGCACGTCGCCCGGCTTGACGCCGAGCCACGCCATCGTCGTCAGGTGTCCCACCGGGTAACTGACCTGGGAGTGTTCCACCAGCTTCGGTTTGCTCGTGGTGCCGGAGGTGAAGTAGATGAGCATCGGGTCCTCGACCGCGGTGATCGTGGAGAACGGGCCGGCGGAGGTGACGGTGTCCGCGTCGCCGTAGGCGTGCCAGCCCGCGACCGGGTCGCCCACGGCGATGCCGGTGTAGGAACCCTCGACACCCTCGAACTTGACGGTGTCGTGACTGTTCGCGATGGCGAAGCCGGCCCGACCGCGGCGTACCCGGTCCTGTAGGTCGGCCGTGCCTAGGGCACCGGTCGTGGGCATGACGATGGCGCCGAGTTTCGCGACGGCGAGCATCGACTCCCACAGTTCCACCTGGTTGCCGAGCATCAGGATCACCCGGTCACCCTTGCCGACCCCGAGTTGGGCGAGCCGGGTGGCGACGAGGTCGGAGCGGGCGGCCATGTCGTCGAAGCTGACCTTGCGCTCCGAGCCGTCCTCCTCGGTGATCCACAGCGCGGTGCGGTCGTTACCCCGGGCGACCGCGTCGAACCAGTCGATCGCCCAGTTGAACGAGCCGGTGACCGTGGGCCAGGTGAACTCCCGCACCGCAATCTCGTAGTCGGCCATCAACTCGAGCAGCCGATCGCGGCCGGCCCGGTAGATCTCGGTGTTCTGCGACACCGTGGGTGTCCCCATCGCGCTCTCCTGAATCCCTCGCAACGTTGCGTCGGATCCCATCTTGCGCGCAGCGCACCGTCCGTTTCGCGATTCGGGGCCAAATCAGCGCAGCCGGTCCTTGACCACCTTCCCGGTGGCGCCCAGCGGCAGCGCGTCGAGGAACACGACCGACCGGGGAGCCTTGAACCCGGCCATCCGCTTCCGGCTCCAGGCCAGCAGCTCGTCGGCAGTGATCTCGCCCGCAGTGATCTCACCGGCGGGCACGACGAACGCCTTGCCGACCTGGCCGAGACGGTCGTCGGGGACCCCGATCACCGCGACCTGTTCCACCGCCGGGTGTTCGAGCAGGAAGCCCTCGATCTCGGCGGGGTAGGCGTTGAAGCCGCCGACGATGAACATGTCCTTCTTGCGGCCGACGATCCGCAGCCGCCCGTCGGTGTCGAGGTCGCCGAGGTCGCCGGTGTGCAGCCACCCGTCGGGGTCGACGGTCTCCGCGGTGGCGGCGGGGTCGTCGAGGTAGCCCTGCATGACGTTGAATCCGCGCAGCAGGATCTCGCCGTCGTCGGCGATGCGGACCTCGATCCCCTCGCACGGCAGGCCGACGGTGGTCGCGATCTGCTCGAACGTGTCGCCCGGACGCGACGCGGTCGCGGTGCCGCCCTCGCTCAGTCCGTAGCCGGTCATGATGGTCTGGAACGGCAACTCGCTGCGGATGCGCCGGATGAGTTCGACGGGGATGTCCGCGGAACCGGTGACCGCCGCTCGCAGCGAGGACAGGTCGCGATCGCCCGGGGCGGCCAGCAGCGACTGGTACAGCGTCGGCGGGCCGGGCAGCATCGTGATCCGCTCGCGCTCGACGAGTTCGAGCACCCGGTCGACGTCGAGAACGGCGACCGGCAGGACGGTCGCTCCGCGGATCATGGATGCGATCAGGCCGGCCTTGTAGCCGAACATGTGGAAGAACGGGTTCACCATCAGGTACCGGTCGCCGCGGCGCAGGTCGGCGAGGTCGCACCACTCGGCGAACATCCGCAGCGTCTGGCGGTGGTTCATCATGACGCCCTTGGGCCGACCGGTGGTGCCCGAGGTGTACATGATGTCGGCGATGTCGTCGCCATCGACCGTGCGCTCGAACGGTGATCCGCTGGACAGGAAATCGGACTTCAGATCGAAGACCGGCACGCCGACCGGGACGGTGTAGTCCTGACCGAGAAAGCCCTTCTCGACCAGCACCGCCCGCGCGCCGCTGCGGGTGATGATGTCGGCGGCCTCCTCGGCCCGGTAGCGGGTGTTGACCGGGACGAGGGTCGCGCCGGCGGTCAACGCGCCGAAGGCCGCGACGATCCACTCGGCGGAGTTGGGTGCCCAGATCGCGACCCGATCCCCGCGGTCCACCCCGGCATCGGCGAAGGCTCCTGCGGCGCGCCGGATCCGCTCGGTGAGCTCGGTGAAGGTGAGCCGGAGTGGGCCGTCGACGACCGCTTCGGAATCACCTATGCGGTCGCCGGTGCTCAGGACCATCTCCGGGATGGTCTGCCAGGTCATACGTTCAGCAGCCTCGCGAGGTTGCCGCCCATGATCTTGGCCTGGTCCTTCTCCTCGAGGTGGGCGAGCATGTCCGCGAAGTGGGTCGGCTCGGCCAGGCCCTCGGGGTGCGGGAAGTCGGAACCGAACAGCACCCGGTCGACGCCGACGAGGTCGATGAGGTCGGTGACGCCCTCCTCGTAGAACGGGCTGACGTGGATGCTGCGCTTGATCGCCTCGACCGGGTCCTGCATGCCGAATCCCTCCGGCGCCTTCTTGTAGACCTCGCCCAGGGTGTCGAGCAGCGGGCGCAGCCACGCCGCGCCGCTCTCGATGACCGCGATCTTGAGGTCGGGGAAGCGGAACAGGGCGCCGTGGCACACCCACGAGGCCACCGTGTCCTGCACCGGGCGCCACTCGTTGACCATCCGGAAGGCGTTGGTCTGGAACGGCAGCATCTCCGAACTGGTGCCCTCCCATTCGGCGTCGAAGCGGGCGTAGCCGCTGTCGGAGGAGTGCATCGCCACCAAGACGTCGTGCTCGACAACCCGCTGCCAGAACGGGTCGAACTCCGGTAGCGCGAACGAACGCGGACCGCGGTAGCCGGGCACCGGGGCGGGCCGCACGAGAATGGCCTTGGCGCCGCGCTCGACCACCCAGTCGAGTTCCTCGATCGCCTTGTCGAGGATCGGCAGGCTGATCACCGGGGTGGTGAAGATCCGGTCCTCGTAGTTGAACTTCCACACCTCGTAGAGCCACTCGTTGAGCGAATGCACCACGGCGTGAATGAGTTGCGGATCGTCGCGCATGCGTTCCTCGACCAGGCTGGCGAGCGTCGGAAACATCAGGCTGCGGTCGACGCCGAGTTCGTCCATCAGCTGCAGCCGGGCGGCGGGTTCGCGGAACGCCTCCGGTGCGCGCATCGATTCGCCGAAGATCTCGCGCTTGCTCTTGCCCTCGGGATTGCCGTGCTTGAAGTAATCCTCCATGGCGCCGGGGCGGGCCACCACCTCGAAGGTGGGGTTGGGAATGTAGTCGCTGATCTGTCCGCGGACCGCGATCTTGGTGCGGCCGTTGACGTCCACGTACTGGATCGCGTTCTTGTACTTCTCGGGCAGGTACTTGGTCAGCGAGTCCTTGGTCTCGTAGAGGTGGTTGTCCGCGTCGAACAGGGGGTACGGCAACGTCCGCTCTGGCATTGTGAAATCTCCTTTACGTTCGGTGAGAATCATATTCTCTTATCGTGCCGCTGGCAATATCGCGGCGGACCACGTACTTGCGCACCTTCCCGCTCGCCGTGCGCGGGAGGTCGTCGACCCGGTGCAGTTCCTCGGGCCACTTCTGCTTGGCCAGGCCGGCCTCGGCGAAGTGGGCCTGCACCTGCTGCAGCGTCGGAGCGGCCTGATTCGGTCGCATCCGCACCACCGCGGCGACATGCTCGCCGAGGCGGTCGTCGGGCGCGGCGACCGCGACCGCCTCCGCGACGCCCGGCAGCGTCAGCAGCGTCTCCTCGACCTCGAGCGCGCTGATGTTCTCGCCGCCGCGAATGATGATGTCGGACTTGCGGTCCGTGATCGTGAGGTAGCCGTCCTCGTCGAGGGTGCCGATGTCGCCGGTGTGGTACCAGCCGTCGGCGTCGAAGGCGTTGGCGGTCAACAACTCGTCGGTGTAGCCGAGGCAGAGGTCGGGGCCGCGGCTGAGGATCTCGCCGTCCTCGGCGAGGCGGATCTCGACGCCGGGCAGGGCGTCACCGTCGGTGTACAACCGCTTGTCCTCCGGCGCGGTGTACCGCGACCCCGTGATCGACGGGTGTTCGGTGCTGCCATAGGAGCGAAACACCGTAATGCCCAGGTCGGCGAGGCGGCAGGTGACAGCGGCCGGGACCGACGATCCGCCCAGGCCGGCGTATTTCATGCCCGGCAGGTGTTCGGGGGTGAAGTCGGGGTGATCGAGCAGGCTCGTCACGAAGTAGGTCGCGCCGCCGCCGACCGTCAGGCCGTCGGTGGGCATCAGTTCCAGCGCGCGCCCGGGATCCCAGACATCGGCGAGGTTGACCGGGGTGCCGTCGAGCACGGGGATGAGGAACGCGTTGATCATCCCGATGAAGTGCCCGACCGGTGCGGAGGTGAGCTGGCGGCCGCGGTCGGGTGGGTAGAGGCCGGCGAGTTGGCGGGTCTCGTGGCCGAGGGTCTGGTGGCTGTGCACCACGCCCTTCGGGTTGCTCGTCGTGCCGGAGGTGAACGCGATGAGGGCGGGGGAGGCGGGGTCGACGGGGAGGGTGCCGGTGAGTGGTTCGTCGGCGAGCAGGTCGTCGAAGTCCCTTCCCACCACCCCCACGACGGGGACGTCTGGGCAGACCTCCGGATCGAACTCGAGGTGCCCGAACTTCTCGACGGTGACGAACGCTTGCGGGCGTACCTCGTCGAGGATGTAGCCGACCTCCTTGCGGCCGTAGAAGTGCACGATCGGCACCACCGCGGCGCCGAGGAACGACGCGGCCCAGAAGGTCGCGGCGGCCTCCATCCAGTTGGGCAACTGGAATGCGACGACGTCGCCGGGACCCACGCCGCGCGCCCGCAGGCCGGCGGCGAGTCGACGCGCGACGTGCTCGACCTCGCCGAACGTGCCCGACCAGGGTCGTACCGCCGAATGCACCCGGAACTCCACGTCGGGGGCGGCGGACAGGCCCCGCTGCAGCAGGTCGCCGATCGTGTCCGGCGTCCACCATCCTTGCGCCACATAACGTTCGGCCAGGTGGGCGGGAACCGTTCGCATTCCGGGTGCTCCAATCCGAGGTCGGCGGTTCGATACTCCAAGGATGATACTCTCATTTGAGAGAATGTCATTATCGAATGGGAGAATGCAATGCACAGTCTGATGGGCGAGGTGTCCGTGGATCACGCCGATGGACTGGCGGTCATCACCATCGACCGGCCGCACGCCCGCAACGCCATCGCGCCGGCCACGATGGACCAACTCGAGCGCGCGATCGACGCCGCGCACGGCGCGCGGGCGCTCGTCGTCACCGGCGGGGGTGACCGCGCGTTCGTCTCCGGTGGCGACCTCAAGGAACTGAGTGCGCTGCGGACCGAGGGGCAGGCCGCGGAAATGGCATGGCGGATGCGCACGATCTGCGACCGACTCGCGGCCTTCCCGGCGCCGGTGATCGCCGCGCTCAACGGACACGCGTTCGGCGGCGGCGCGGAGGTGGCGGTCGCCGCCGACATCCGGATCGCCGCCGACGACGTGCGGATCGGGTTCAACCAGGTGTCGCTGGCGATCATGCCGGCGTGGGGCGGCGCGGAGCGGCTGGCCGGCCTGGTCGGGCGTAGCCGGGCGTTGCTGCTCGCCGGGTCGGGCCGGGTGCTCACCGCGCAGGAGGCGGAGCGCATCGGCCTGATCGACCAGGTCCTACCGCGGGACGGGTTCGTCGCGGGCTGGCGCGAGTTGGCGCGGTCGCTGGCCAATCGACCGGCGGGCGAGATCAAGCGGGTGCTCGCCGGGGTCACCCCGGGCGACGCGGTGGACGCCTTCGCCCGGCTGTGGGTGTCCGACGAGCACTGGGTCGCCGCCGATCGGGTGCTCGCTCGCGGCCGCTGACCTGCGGCTTTGCGCAGGGGCTGGACAGATCGCCGCACACCAGGGACTATCGTGGCCAAGGGTGCCGAGCGATCGCTCGGTAAATGGATAGAGGAGAAGTGCGCAATGGGAGCTGTCATCGTCGAGGCCGTCCGCACCCCAGTCGGTAGGAAGAAGGGTGGGCTCTCCGGTATCCACCCGGCGGATCTGTCCGCTCTCGTGCTGAACGAGCTGGTCACCCGGGCGGGCGTCGCGCCGGAACTCGTCGACGACGTCATCTGGGGTTGCGTCGGGCAGGTCGGGGAGCAGGCCTTCGACATCGCGCGCACCGCCGTGCTGTCGGCGGGCTGGCCCGAGACCGTGCCGGGCGTCACCATCGACCGCCAGTGTGGGTCGTCGCAGCAGTCGCTGAACTTCGCCGTGGCCAGCGTGCTCGCCGGTCACTACGACGCCGTCGTCGCCGGCGGCGTCGAGTCGATGTCGCGGATCACGATGGGCCTGTCCACGTCGGTCGGCGGTCGGCCGTACGGACCGAAGTTCCAGGAGCGCTACGGGGTCGATCCGAACCAGGGCGTCGGCGCGGAGATGATGGCCGAGAAGTGGGGTATCAGCCGCACCGAGACCGATCTGTTCGCCTCGCGTTCGCACGAGCGGGCCGCGAAGGCGCAGGACGCCGGGCTGTTCGCCGACCAGATCGTCGCGGTCACCAACCCCGACGGAAGCGTGATCTCCGCCGACGAGGGCATCCGGCGTGGCACGTCCGTCGATTCGCTCGCCGCCCTGAAGCCGGTGTTCAAGGAGAACGGCGTCATCCACGCGGGCAACAGTTCGCAGATCTCGGACGGCGCGGCGGCGCTGCTCGTGGTCAGCGACGAGTTCGCGCAGCGGCACGGGCTGACCCCGATCGCGCGGGTCCACACCGCCGTCGTCGTCGGTGCAGATCCGGTGATGATGCTGTCCGCGCCGATCCCTGCGACGCAGAAGGCGCTCGCGAAGTCCGGTATCGCGCTGTCGGACATCGGCGTCTTCGAGGTCAACGAAGCGTTCGCGCCGGTGCCGATCGCATGGCAGAAGGAGATCGGCGCCGACGACGAACTGCTCAACCCGAACGGCGGCGCAATCGCGCTCGGCCATCCGCTCGGCGGCTCCGGTGCCCGGATCCTGACCGACCTCGTCTACCATATGCGGCGCAACGACATCCGCTACGGCCTCCAGACGATGTGCGAGGGTGGTGGCCAAGCGAACGCGACGATCCTGGAGTTGGTGAAGTAAATGAGCGAAACCGGTAGCGACGCCGCTGCCCTTGTCGAGCGTCGGGGCAACGTCATGGTCATCACGATCAACCGCCCCGATGCGCGCAATGCCGTCAACTCCGCGGTCAGTGCCGCGGTGGGTGGTGCGCTCGAAGAGGCGGAGCGCGACCCCGAAGTTCGGGTGATCGTGCTGACCGGCGCCGGCGACAAGTCCTTCTGCGCCGGCGCGGACCTCAAGGCGATCTCCCGAGGCGAGAGCCTGGGCGCACCGGGCAACGAGCACTGGGGCTTCGCCGGCTTCGTGCAGCACCCGGTGAACAAGCCGACCATCGCCGCGGTGAACGGCACCGCTCTCGGCGGCGGAACGGAGATCGTGCTGACGGCGGATCTGGTCGTCGCGGCGCAGAGCGCGAGTTTCGGGCTGCCCGAGGTGAAGCGTGGGCTGCTTGCGGCTGCCGGCGGCGTGTTCCGCCTGCCCGCGCAGATCCCGCAGCGCCTGGCGATGGAGATGATCCTGACCGGTGATCCGATCTCCGCGACCACCGCGAAGGAGGTCGGCCTGATCAACCAGGTGGTGCCCGACGGCGATCTGATGGCGGCCGCCCTGGCGCTCGCCGAACGGATCGCGGTGAACGCGCCGCTGTCGGTGCAGGCCAGCAAGCGCATCGCCATCGGCCTCGACGGCGGCGCGTTGCGCGGCGAGCAGGAGCAATGGGCGCAGATGGGTGCGGAGTGGGTGCAGTTGATGAAGAGCGAGGACGCGAAGGAAGGCCCGATCGCGTTCGCCGAGAAGCGCGCACCCGTTTGGAAGGCGCGCTGAGCGGCCCCGTTTGCGCTGGCACGGTGCGCTACTGAGGGGTCCCCTGACGAGCGTTTCCGCTGGTGAGGGGGCCCCTCAGTCTGCGGGTGTCGCTACTGGATGTGCCCCTGACGGTGGTGTTGCGCTCGTCACCCGCGTCGTCCTCCCCCTGCCCAGCCGCGCTGATCACGAGCGAATGGCCGGTGACACGCCGACAAGCGCGGCCAGAGAAGCGTGATCACGAGCCTTCCGGGCACGCGCGCACGCACCGCGGCGGAGGGTGGGCGAACCGAGCGTGATCCGCGCGTTCTAGGCTCGACCGACCGAGACTCGAGCCGTTCGAAGTACAGGAGCACAGCATGAGCGCCGACGACGTCGTTCTCGCCGAACGGAACGGACACATCGCCACCTGGACGCTGAATCTGCCCGAGCAACGCAACCCCATCTCCGACGACACGGTGGTGGAGCGGATCGAGCAACTCGTCGCCGACGTCAACGACGACCTCGACACACGGGTAGTGATCCTCACCGGCGCCGGCAAGGGGTTCTCCTCGGGTGGCAACGTCAAGCACATGGTGGACCGGGTCGGGCTGTTCGGGGGCTCGCCGCACCAGCAGCGCAACGCGTACCGCAAAGGGATCCAACGGATTCCGCGCGCGCTCTACCACTGTGAGGTGCCGGTGATCGCGGCGGTGAATGGGGCCGCGATCGGCGCCGGCTGCGACCTCGCGCTCATGGCCGACATGCGGATCGCCTCCGAGCGCGCCGTGTTCGCGGAGAGCTTCGTGAAGCTGGGACTGATCCCGGGCGACGGTGGGGCGTGGCTGCTGCCGCGGGCGGTCGGCAACGCGCGCGCCGCGGAGATGGCGTTCACCGGCGACGCGATCGACGCGCAGACCGCGCTGGACTGGGGGCTGGTCGCCCGCGTCGTCCCGCACGACGAGTTGATGGACGAGGCGCGCAAGCTCGCCGAACGCGTCGCCGGCAACCCGCCGCACACGCTGCGCATGACCAAGAAACTGCTGCGCGAGGGCCAGCACATGAGCCTGGAGAGCCTGCTGGAACTCTCCGCTGCGATGCAGCCGCTGGTGCAGCACAGCGCCGACCACCGCGAGGCGCTCGAGGGCTTCGTCGACAAGCGGCCGACCAGCTTTACTGGGAACTAGCTGAAGTCGCGCTGAATTCTCAGCGTGCCGATGGTGGTGGCCAGCCCGTCGTAGTGGACGGCGAGCAGCACGATCTCGAGCAGGCGACGGTCGTCGTAGAACGCCGCGAGTGCGGCCCATGTCGCGTCGTCGATGTCGCGGGTGTCGAGCAGTTGGTCGACCGCTGACAGCAACGCTCGCTCGCGTGGGCTCCAGCCGTCGGCGGCCGGGCCGATCCGGGTCCAGTCGAGCACGTCGGAGGTGATGCCAGCACGGCGGCCGCGCCTGATGTGGTGGTCGAGTTCGTAACCGCAGTCGCGGCGGTGCGCCACGCGGAGGATGACTAGTTCGCTCTGCCGCCGTGACAACTTCCCGCCGCCCGGCAACAACCGCCCGCCGTAGTGCAGCCAGCCGCGGAACAGTCCGCCCGCGCGGCCGAGCGTGCTGAACAGGTGCGCGTCCGGGGTGCCCTGCACGCGCGAGACCACCCGCCACACCACCCAGTTGATCGGCCCGAGCTCGCGCAGCCGGCCCGGTCGCACCCGCGGGGACGTCATGCCGCGACGGTAGCAGCCGGCTCAGATCGTCATCACGCCCCGCACCGTCGACTCCGCGTCCACGCCGCCCTCGCCGGTTGAAGCACCCGACCCGACGCCAGCGCGCACGCCAGCCCGCGGCACCCGCGCGTTGGGACGCAGGGTGGTGATGCCCCCGCCGTCGAAGATGACCTTTCCCGACCTGGGCACAGCGTGGTCTTGCCGGCGCCGTTCGGGCCGATCAGGAAGCGCAGGTCGCCCTGCAGCAGGGTCATGTTGACCTCGGAGGCGGCCTTGAAACCATCGAAATCAACGGTGAGGCCACGGATCTCAAGGTATTCCTGCCCGTGCGACCTTGCCGCCGTAGACGGGTTCGGCGCTCATCGAGCCGGCACCTCCGCTGGCTCCGGTTCGGGTCCGGGTTCGGTTCGTCACAGTCGTGAGCGCAACGTCGAGATACCCGCGATCCCGGGCGGCAAGAACCCGACCACGACGATGAACAGCAGGCCCTGCAGGTGTGTCCAGCCCGACGGGAAACGTTCAGAGAGAAGCTTGCGCCCACGCGACGCCGATGAGGAACGCGATCGACGGCACGACGCCGGTCCGCCCGTGCGTGGGGGCCCGTTTCGGGCCGTTTCGGGATTGTTCGCGATGTCGGATCGGCTCGGCGCCGGACGATTTCCTGGGTGTTTGGACGGCTGTCGGGGTGGGTGAGCGGCCGCCGCAGCGGCTGGATCGCCGTTCTGCGTGGGTTGTTCGGGTATGTGGGCATGCGGGAACGACGCCGGTTCGGCACGGAAGGCGCCGCTTGTGGTTCGGTTCGCGTCGGCGCCGCGCCCCGCTGCGTGGCGCGGCGGCGGGTCGCTGCAGCGGGGTCCAGTGCAACTGCAGGTCCACGTAGATCCGCTCGACCAGCCCCAGGCGGGTCACCAGCCGATGCACCGCGGCGATCCCACCGAAACCGGTGGCGTCGATGTTGGCGCCGACCTCGTAGCGCACCCGCACCCGATTTCAACATCGGCCTCGACCGCGCCACCCTGCGCCGGCGCCGGGCGATGTTCCGCCACTCTGCTCATGCGATATCTTCTTCACCACAAAATCTTCTTCACCACACAGGCCTTCCCCGCTGGGCTGCGTTGAGGTCGCAAACCCAGTCAGGGTAAGGCCTTTGCCCTCTCCATCCCCGCCGACACGCTTACTCAAGGACTAGGTGGCGGGTAGTCGGGGCCACGGTTGGCGGGCGCGAGGTCGTTGGCGGCGGGGACCGGGGTGAGTCCGCCCGCGGGCAGCGTGAGGTGACGGTCGCCGCGGGGTCCGGTCCACAGGATCGCCATGCCGGGTAGGGCGCGAGCATGCCAGAGCCCGACGGTCTTCATCTCATGGCTGAAGGCACAGAGACACTGAAGATTTGACGAAATTGTCCAGCCGCCGGCTTCAGGGTTGTCGTGGGCGAACGTGACGATGTGGTCGATTTGGCATTGCGCGGCGGGCACATTGCAGCCGGGAAACCGACACGTTCGATCCCGTGCCCGTACCAGGGCGGCGGTCTCGGCGCTGGGCCGGTAGGTCAGTGCCCCCGGTGGTGGGGTGCGCAGGCCGCCGTGCCCGTCGGGATGGATGCCGGCGGCGAACTCGGGGCAGGTGGCGAGCAGTTCGGTGAACTGGTCGTAGAGATCGGCGTAGATGACCGGCACCAGGATCGGCTTCGGCGCTTGGGCGCACGACGGCAGATAGCCCGAGCGGTGGCGCGAACCACGCGCGACAAAGGTCGCCAGCCGCGGGTGGCACAGGCGGGTGCGTAGCTCGGATTCCACCGGCGAGGCGGCGGGCTCGGCGCCTGGGGCGAGCGCCGGGTCGGTGTCGGTCGGGCTGGCCAAGTCCTTGGTCAGCGGCTCGTCGGTCACCTCGACCGCGATGTCGACCTCTGCCTCGGCCGCGGCGTCGGTCTCTGCCTCGACCTCTGCCTCGACCGCGGCGTCGACCTCTG
>DATDBL010000126.1:0-3141 GCA_036524855.1 Aldersonia sp.
CCGGCTCCGGTGGTGTCGCCGAGAACTCGTGCCCGGATCGTCCGGGTGGCGGCGTACGCCTCGGTCAGCCGCAACCAGTCCTCGCCCATCGGGAGGTCCGGCGTCTGGTCCGTCGTCGAGGCGAACCCGTCGAGAGAGATGTTGAGGTCCACACGTACTCGCGTCACTGCTGCTTCTCCTTCTGGTGCCGGTGGACAAGTTGGACGGCGAGTCGGTCGGCGTCCTGTCCGGCCCGCGTGCGCTGCTCGCCGAGCCAGAGCTGCACGACGTCGAGAACTCCGGGCATCGGGCTGACAACGCGGGCCCGCCCTGCTTCTCCCAGGCGACGATGCCAGCGACGACCACGCCCTACGTCGGTTGCGGCCCGGCGGCGTCGCGTTCGATCTCGGTGGTGTCCGCGCGCAGTTGCTTGGCGTGGACCTTCTCGGCTCGTTTCATCGCGTGTTCCACCTTGGCGCCGAGATCGGAGACGGCGACGACGATCAGCCCGGCTTCCCCGGTGTCGAGTTGTTCACCGAGCTCTTTGAGGTCGTTGCGGCTCATCCCGGCTGCGGCGTGCCCGGCCAGCGCTCCGAGGGCGGCACCGCCGGCGGCGGTCGCGGCGAGTAGTCCGCCACCGATTGCGGCGAAGGGGAACAGCGCGACCACCAGCCCGGTCGCCAACCCGAGTCCACCGCCGGCGACGCCACCGACCCGGGTGGGGGTCTCGTGCTTCTTGACGATCTTGGTCTTGCCGTTGGGGCGGCGCTCGATGACCGCCGCGTCGTAGGCGTCGATCAGCCCGGCCTCGGTGTGCAGATCCTTGATCGCCGCGTAGTCGGCCTCCGCGTCGGCCACCGCGGGATAGACACCCACGTATGCGAAGAACGTATCGAATGCCATTCTCTTTCCTCCACTCTCGGGTCGGCGCCTCACTTTACTCCGGCCGACACGAGGAAGTTGCGGTGCCGGTCGGTCCGGCATACGACACCCGGGCGCTCGAGGCGTACGTCTCGACCCGGTCCCGCATGTGTGACACCCGTGCCCTCGACCACCGCGACGGGTCCCTCGAACTGAACCGGTACGGCATCGAGTCCGGCGAACAGCGGCATCGATGGCATCGCGAGTGTCAGTATTTGTGCTTGTGGACCCCGCAACCGTCTCGGTCCGCCGTTCGGAGCTGATGGCGGCGGTTTCGCTCGCGGCCGATCTGGGCATGGGTCAGCCACTCGAAAGCGGTCTCGCGACCTGTGCCGTAGCCACGAACTTGGCGTTGCGGCTCGGGCTCGACGTCGGCCTGCGGCAACGCATATACGACCTGGCGCTGCTGCAGCACATCGGATGCACCTCGGTGTCCGCGGAAATGGCGTCGATCCTCGGTGACGAGCTGGTGATGCGTCAGCACGCCGCGACGCTGGACTTTTCCGACCAGCGCCAGATGTTCGTGTTCCTGCTCGGGCACGTCTCGCGAGTGAATCCGCCGCTGAGGCGGCCGGCGGCCTTGACCCGCGCAGTGGCGCTCGGCGGGCGGATCAGCGCCGGCGCCGCCGAGGTCTGCGAGGCCGCGCGGATGCTCGGCCAGCGATGCGGCTACGACCCCGAATGCACATCAGACCTCGCCGGAGTGTACGAACACTGGGACGGGTCCGGGTTCCCGGGCATCTACTCCGGCGAGCAGATCCCACTGCCCGCGCGCGTAGTGCAGGCGGCGACGCTCGCGGTCTCCGGGCACCGGTCGGGCGGCGTGGACCTGGCGGCCGAGCTGGTCGGGGCGCGACGCGGGCACAGCCTCGATCCGGCAGTTGCCCACGAGATACTCGCCGATCCCGACGGAGTGATGGCACCGATCGAAGCAGTGACATCCTTGTGGGACAAGGTGATCGACGCCGAGCCAGCGCGGGCGGGGTCCCCGACCGCGACCGAAATCGACCGCATTCTGGGCGCGATCGCCGACTTTGCAGACCTGAAATCACCCTGTCTCCACGGTCATTCCCGCGGCGTCGCGGCGTTGGCGGCGGCGGCCGCGCAGACGTGCGGGCTATCGCCCGAGGACGTGATTTGCGCTCGGCGCGCGGGCTGGCTCCACGATGTCGGCCGGATCGGTATCAGTTCAGCGGTGTGGGGAAAGCCCGGGCCACTGCGCCCGCACGAGCGTGAACAGGTCCGGCTGCATCCCTACTACACGCATCGGGTCTTGGATCACACCCCTTACCTGCGACAACTCGGTGCAGTTGCCGCGGCACATCACGAACGACTCGACGGCAGCGGCTATTTCCGCGGCGCAACCGCGACTCAGCTGTCGCGGCCAGCGCGAGTGCTGGCCGCGGCGGATGTGTTTCACGCCATGACCGCGCCCCGCCCGTATCGGCCCGCGCACTCGCCCGAAGTCGCAGCGCGGCAGCTACGTCACGAGGCGGCGGCGGGAAAACTCGACGGCGGAGCGGTGGACGCTGTGCTCGCGGCCGCCGGCCAACCGATTCGCCGACGACGGCGCGAGGCTGTGGCGGGGCTGACTCCGCGCGAACTCGAGACGTTGCAGCACATCGCCGGTGGTCTGTCCATCAAGCAGGTGGCACGCAAGCTCGGCATTGCACCGAAGACGGTCGACGGCCACATCCAACGCGTCTACGCCAAAATCGGTGTCTCCACCCGGGCCGGTGCCACGCTGTACGCCCTCCAGCACGAGTTGCTTTCCACGGATACGTAACCCCCGACGCTCGAGGGCGGACAATCAGGGAGAACTCCCCGTGGTTCGGCCACCCGACGCCGACCATCCTTGATTCATCGGCACAGCCCCGTCACCTCACAAGGAGAACACGATGAGCCAACTGCTGGACATGCTGCGCACCCACTACGCCGGGCTCGCAGCCGGAGACATGGACCTCTCCACCTCCGTCTTCGATCCCGAAATCGAGACGGTGACCCCGAACGGACCGCTGCACGGGATCGACGAGTTCCGTTCCTTCGGCCAACTGTTCCTCGATGCCGTCTCCGATTCGAAACACGAGATTCGCCAAACCTACGAGGGATCTCCTGACGTTGTAGTGGGTCAGTTCGGTCGCTGTTCAAATGGGTTTGATCTTGTCCCGGGTTGAGGCCGCGGGTCGGTGGTCCGGTGGCAAGCCGACCCGCACCGCAGGCGCCCCTCGGCGCCGAGGAGCG
>DATDBL010000127.1:0-5836 GCA_036524855.1 Aldersonia sp.
ATCATCCTGCTCAGCCTCGGCATCTACATCCTCACCCGGTTCACCTTCACCGGCATCCCTCGACACAACCTGGGCAAACCACTCCACAAGCGGTTCCTCGTGCCCCTCGGCCTGTTCGCCGGCTTCGTCGACGCCACCGGCGGCGGTGGCTGGGGACCGGTCGGCACACCCGCGATCCTCGCCTCGGGCCGCCTCGAGCCGCGCAAGGTGATCGGCTCCATCGACACCAGCGAGTTCGTCGTCGCGGTGGCGGCGAGCCTCGGATTCCTCGTCGGCCTCGGCTCCGAAGGCATCGACTTCGCCTGGGTGGGCGCGATCCTCGTCGGCGGCCTGTTCGCGGCGCCGCTCGCGGCGTGGCTGGTGCGCCACATCCCGCCGCGCCTGCTCGGCGCCTCCGTCGGCGGCATCATCGTGCTGACCAACACCCGCAGCCTGCTGCGCAGCGACTGGGTCGACGTCCCGCAAGCGGCGCAGACCGCGATCTACGCCGTCGTCGTGGCCGCCTGGATCGGCGCGTTCGCATACTCCCTACGGGCCTACCTCGCCGACCGACAACACGAATCCTCCGACGCCATCACCGCCTACGCGACCGAACGCGCAGCGGCGACCACCGCCTGACGCCGGCCACCGAGTGGTGCTTGCCGACCCGAAGTGCACACTCGACGGGTGGTGGGCTTACGATGGCTCCGCCGATTCGCTTCGAGAACGGGGAGTGACCGATGACGAGTGCGCCGCAACCGATGGCGTTGGGTGATGATGCTGCCCGGAATCTTGCGAACACGACGAAGTCCGTTCCGCAGATGGAGGCGATCAGCCCACGCTGGCTGGTGCACCTGCTGAACTGGATGCCGGTCGAGGCCGGTATCTACCGGCGTAACCGGGTGACGCACGAGGAAAGCGTCGACATCCAGTGCGACAACTTCGACGAGTCGCCGCTGCCGGAGACCTTCATCGACTACCAGAAGGAACCCCGGGAGTACCGGCTCAAGGCCGTGCACACCATCCTCGACGTACACACCCGCATCTCGGATCTGTACTCGAGCCCGCACGATCAGATCGCCCAGCAGTTGCGGCTGACCATCGAGGCGATCAAGGAGCATCAGGAAGGCGAGCTGATCAACAGCCCGGACTACGGGCTGATCGCGAACACCGCCGAGAAGCAGACGGTGTCCACCCTCACCGGGCCCCCGACCCCCGACGACCTCGACAACCTGCTGGCCCTGGTGTGGAAGGAGCCCGGATTCTTCCTCACCCACCCGACGGCCATCGCGGCGTTCGGGCGCGAATGCACCCGGCGCGGGGTGCCGCCGCCCACGGTGAGCCTGTTCGGCTCGCAGTTCCTCACCTGGCGCGGCGTCCCGATCGTCCCGTCGGACAAGGTGCCGCTGGAGAACGGGAAGACGAGTTTCCTGCTGGTCCGTACCGGTGAGGCGCGTCAGGGTGTGGTCGGATTGTTCCAGCCGGGTCTGGCCGGGGAGCAGAGTCCGGGGCTGTCGGTGAAGTTCATGGGGATCGACCGCAGCGCGATCGCGTCGTACCTGGTGTCGCTGTACTGCTCGCTGGTGATCCTCGTTGACGACGCCACGGCGTTGCTGACCGACGTCGATGTCGAGAAGTTCCACGACTATGCCCCCAAGTACCTCAAGTGAGCCCCCGGGCGGCGAGGCGCTGCCGTCCTGGCTGCCCGACGAGGCGACGCTGAATCGGCTTGCCGGGGATTTCTTCTCGGCTCTGCCCGGAACGGGCCAGTCGGCGCCGCCCGGCACGGGCGGGGTCGAGTCGGGGGTGAGTGCGGTGACCCCGGGCGACGTCGCCGAGAACGCTGGTTCGCTGCCCACGACCCCGCTGCCCGCCACAGCGTCACCGCCCACCACAGCGTCAACGCCGACGACAACGCCAACTCCGCCGCCGCCGGACGCCGCGCTCCCCGGCGCCGCGGACGTGCCGCGAGTGGCCGAGGCGACCGGGGTCGCACCGTCGGTGCCGGCCCCGTCGTCGTACGGAATCCCCGCGCCTGGCACCATGATTCCCACCGGTAGCGCACCGGTACCCGCCGACGCGCAGCCGACGGCGTCCACCACCAGCCTGCCCGGCGGCACCCCGGCGACCTCCACGCCCGCGTCGTTCGCGACCACGGCCGTCGGCATCGGCGGTCCGTTCACCCCCGAGATCCCGCTGTTGGCAAACATCGCCGGCCCGGAACTCACCGACCACGGCTACTACATCCCCCGCGACCCGACGCAACCGGTTCCGCAGGAACCGCCGGCGAGCGTGCCCGTCGGCGCACCGGGCGGCCCGTCGACGCAGGGACTGGCCCCCGGCACGCCCACACTGCCCGACACGCCCACACTGCCCGACGTCCCGGAACTCGCGGCGGCGCTGTCTACGCCGCGAATCACGGAGTCCGCGAGCGGGTTCTACTTCCTCGACGACCCCAACCCCTATGTGGGCCGCACCGAGTCGGCGCCCACCACCGGATCGCCCGACTACTACTTCCTCGACCGGTCCGTTCCGCGGATCCCGGACCCGCACCCCGCGTTCGACGTGAACGCAGTCCGCGCGGACTTCCCGATCCTGAAGGAACGCGTCAACGGCTACCCACTGGTGTGGTTCGACAACGCGGCGACCACGCAGAAGCCGCAGGCGGTGATCGATCGGCTCAGCTACTTCTACGAGCACGAGAACTCCAACATCCATCGCGCCGCACACGAACTCGCCGCGCGTTCGACCGACGCCTACGAACGCGCGCGTGACATCGTGGCGCGGTTCCTCGGTGCCTCCTCGGGCGAGGAGATCGTGTTCGTCCGGGGCGCGACCGAGGCGATCAACCTCGTGTCACAGACGTGGGGCCGCAAGCATCTTCGTGAGGGTGACGAGATCGTCATCTCCCATCTCGAGCACCATGCGAACATCGTGCCCTGGCATCTGCTGTGCTCGGAGACCGGCGCGGTGCTCAAGGTGATCCCGGTCGACGATTCGGGGTCTCTGCTCATGGAGGAGTACACCCGGCTGCTGTCGGATCGCACCAAACTGGTGTCGGTGGCCCATGTCTCGAATGCACTGGGCACGATCACGCCCGTGCGTGAGATCGTCGAGCAGGCGCACCGGGCGGGTGCGAAGGCGCTCATCGACGGTGCGCAGTCGGTGCCGCACACCCCGATCGACGTGCAGGACATCGACGCCGATTTCTTCGTGTTCTCCGGCCACAAGCTTTACGGCCCCACCGGGATCGGCGCGTTGTACGGCAAACCCGATGTACTCGAGGACATGCCGCCGTGGCAGGGTGGCGGCAACATGATCGCCGACGTGACGATGGAGCGCTCGACCTTCCAGCCGCCGCCGGGTCGGTTCGAGGCGGGTACCGGAAACATCGCCGATGCAGTCGGCCTGGGTGAGGCGATCGAGTACGTCGAGCGGATCGGCATCGAGAACATCTCCTCCTACGAGCATTTCCTGCTCGACTACGCCACCGCGGGACTCGCGGGTGTGCCCGGCCTGCGCCTCGTCGGCACCGCGCCGGAGAAGGCGAGCGTGATGTCGTTCGTCCTCGACGGCTACGCACCGCTCGAGGTCGGCAAGGCACTCAACGAGAAGGGCATCGCGGTGCGCGCGGGTCACCATTGCGCGCAACCGATCCTGCGCCGTCTCGGCGTCGGGGCGACCGTGCGGCCGTCGATCGCGTTCTACAACACCAGCGCGGAGGTCGACCGGATGGTCGAGACGCTGCACCAGTTGGCGGCCGACGCGGGCAACCGACGCCGGGGCTGACCGCGTCGACCCGAGTGCCGGGCTCAGTCGCTGCCCGCCGACGGCTTCTCCAGGTAGCCGCGGTCCTCGCTGTAGGCGGAGCGGACGTTGGGGCGGCGGTCGAGTTGGGCGAGGTAGCGGGCGGTGGCCTGCTGGGCCAGCGCGGTGCCCTCGGCCTCGCTGGGCACCGAATCGCCGGTCTGCGTGCGCCACTCGTACAACCGCGCGGCGAGCCGGTCGCGGACCTCGGCGTATTCGCCGCGCTCGGCGAGGTTGTCGCGCTCGTCGGGGTCGGTGCGCAGGTCGTACAACTCGCGAGGCGGGCGCTGCGCCTGGACGTCGTGCACGACGGCCGCACCCGACGGGCTGTCGAGGATATCGAGGGGCAGGTCGAGCGCGGGGCGGTGCGCGTAGTTCTCGATGTAGCTGAAGTCCTTGGTCCGGATCGCCCGGATGGGATCGAAGCTGTCGTGGAAGGTCTTCTCGGTGAACAACTCCGCGCGAGCGCCCGGACCACCCGGGCCGGTGAGTTGGGCGGCGTGCGAAACGCCTTGCACCCGTTCCGGAATCGGGACAGCGAGCAGATCGAGCAGGGTCGGCAGCACGTCGACCCCGCTGAACAGGCTGTCGTACACGCGGGGGTCGATGCCGCGCCGGCGCGGCGGGCGCACGATGAACGCGATGCCGGTGCCGCGCGCATACAGCGTCGACTTGGCACGCGGGAACGCCTCACCGTGGTCGGTCAGGAACACCACCCAGGTGTTGTCGGCGAACCCTTCCGCCTCGAGGGTGTCGAGCAACTCGCCGACCGCGGCGTCGGCCACCTCGATCGAGCCGTGGAACTGGGCGAGGTCCTTGCGGACCGCGGGCACGTCGGGCAGGTAGGACGGCACGTCGAAACCGTCCGGGTCCGAACGCGGGTAGCGCTGCGCCGGGTAGGGCCGGTGTGTCTCGAAGAAGCCCGCGGTGAGCAGGAACGGGGTCGGCGGGAAGCGGCGCAGCCAGTTCTGGGCGCGCCCGACGACGTGGTCGCAGAACGAGTTGCGCACGTCGAACTCGTGGTAGCCGAGTCGGCTCGGGTACGCCGATTCGTGCTGCATGCCGAACAGCGCGGTGTACCACCCGGCCTCGCCGAGCAGCGTGGGCAGGGTGCGCACGTCGTGGCGGTACTCCCAGCCGTGGTGGGCCAGCCCGACCAACCCGTTGTCGTGTGGGTAGCGGCCGGAGAAGATCGCCCCACGCGACGGCGAGCACAGCGGCGCCGCGGCGTGGGCGTCGCTGAACAGGATGCCCTCGGCGGCGAGGCGGTCCAGGGTGGGGCTGCGCACCCCGGAGGTGCCGTAGGCGGCGAGGTTGCGGCCCAGATCGTGCCAGTGCACGATCAGGACGTTCTCGCGATCCGTCACACCGGTACCGGTTCGACGCTGCGCTCGGGCAGGTTCGGCACCCGGGTCGCCCGCGCGTACACCGTCTCGCCCGGGTCCAGGGCGAGCGCCGCGCTGTCGCCGCGGGTGATCTGTGCCGAGAACGGATCCTGCGTCGCGGCGTTGCGCAGTTCGACCCGGACTTCGAAGCCGAGATTGACCACGCGCTCGACGACCGCGCGGGTGACACCGGCACTCTCCGCGGTGCCCTCGGACTGGGCGACCGCCAGCTCGGGGTTGCGGCCGAGCCGAATGTCGTGCGGCCGTACCAGCTGCCCGTTGAGCCGGGCGACCTCACCGAGGAACGACATGACGAACTCGTTGGCGGGCGTGTCGTACACCTCGTCCGGCTCCCCGATCTGTTCGATGCGGCCCTTGTTGAGCACGGCGATCCGGTCGGCGACGTCGAGCGCCTCCTCCTGGTCGTGGGTGACGAGCACCGTCGTCACGTGCACCTCGTCGTGCAGCCGGCGCAGCCACTTTCGCAGATCGGCCCGCACCTTCGCATCCAGGGCGCCGAACGGCTCGTCGAGCAGCAGCACCTGCGGATCCACGGCCAGCGCCCGGGCCAGCGCCATGCGCTGGCGCTGGCCGCCCGACAACTGCGCCGGATAGCGGTGCTGGAACCCGTCGAGCCCCACGATGCCGAGCAGTTCGTCGACGCG
>DATDBL010000128.1:0-24061 GCA_036524855.1 Aldersonia sp.
CACCGGGGCATGGGGTCCGATCGCCAGGATGTGTCCCATACGTCCTCCTCTGTCACAGCTCTTGCGCTTCGTGATTAGAGACACTACAGTCCATTCCCACTGGAAGGGAAGTCAACTTCCAAATAATGATAATCTGCCGAATTCGCGGCGACCGCGAGAAGGAGAACCATCCACAATGACGACAGCCGAAAATGGGCCTCTGCACGGCATCCGGGTGCTGGAACTGGGCAATTTCATCGCCGCGCCGTTCGCGAGCAGGATCTTCGCCGACTTCGGAGCGGAGGTGATCAAGATCGAGCGTCCCGGTGTCGCTGACGAACTGCGCGGGTGGCGACGTCGCCGCGGTGACACGTCGATGATGTTCCGCACGATCGCGCGCAACAAGCAGTCGGTGACGCTGGACCTGCGCACCGACGCCGGGCGCGAGATCCTGCTCGGCCTCGCCGCGACCACCGACGTCGTGATCGAGAACTTCCGCCCCGGCACGCTGGAGCGCTGGCAGCTCGGCCCGGCCGAGTTGCAGGCGGCGAACCCGGATCTCGTCCTCGTCCGGATCTCGGGCTACGGGCAGACCGGCCCCTACCGCGACCGCGCCGGATTCGGTGGTGTCGCCGAGGCTTTCGGTGGCCTGCGGCAGGTCACCGGGCACCCCGACCGGGCACCGGTGCGGCCGGCCGCGCCGCTCGGCGACACGCTGGCCGGCCTGCACGGCGCGATCGGGGCGTTGATGATGCTGCTCGCGCGGGCCCGCGCCGGCGACCACGCGCGGCCGGCGGTCGCCGACGTCGCGCTCTACGAGTCGGTGTACATGGCCATGGAGTCGCTGGTACCCGACTACGACGCCTACGGCATCGTCCGGGAGCGGACCGCCGGAAACCTGCCCGGGGTGGTGCCGAGCGGGATCTATCCTTGCGACGGAGGATCGGTGATGATCGCAGGCAACTCGAGCGGCGTGTTCGGGCGGTTGATGACCGCCGTGGGCCGCCCCGACCTTGCCGCCGATCCCGACCTCGCCGACGGCGACAACCGCTTCCTGCGCGAGCAGGAACTCGACGCCGCCATCGCCGCGTGGACCTCCCGGCACGCGCCCAAGGACGCGGTCGAGATCCTCGGCGCCGCCGGAATCCCGGTCGGCGAGGTCTACGACGCCGCGCAGATCGCCGCCGACGAACACTTCGCCGCGCGCGGCATGCTGCAGAGCGTCAAGGTCGGCATCGACGGCGAGCCCGAAGAGGTCCGCTTCCCCGGCGTGGTACCCCAACTCGACGGCGAGGCCACTCAAATCCGATGGGTCGGGCCCGATCTGGGCGAGCACACCGACGGCGTGCTCGGCCGGGTGCTCGGACTGACCGACGCCCAACTCGACGACTACCGCGCCCGGAAGGTGATCTGACATGCACGTCACCATCACCGACGTCGTGCTGCGCGACGGCCTGCAGGACGAGAAGGCCGTCGTCGCCACCGCCGACAAGATCGCCATCGCCGACCGGCTCGTCGCCGCCGGCGTGGAACAGATCGAGGCCGCCTCGTTCGTCTCGCCCACCCGCGTCCCGCAGATGGCCGACGCGGTCGACATCGTCGCTGCCCTGCCCCGCCCCAAGCGCTCCGTACGCTACAGCGCGCTGGTCCTCAACGCCGCCGGCGTGCACCGCGCCGCCGACACCGCGATCGACGAGATCCAGATCGTCACCTCGGCCAGCCAGGGCCACAGCAGAGCCAACGCCGGCCGCTCCCCCGAGCAGGCGCTGGCCGAACTCGCCGTCGCCGTCGCCGCCCACCCGGAGCGCCGGTTCATCGCCGGCATCTCGACCGCATTCGTCTGTCCCTTCGACGGCGACATCTCCCCCGACCGACTCGTCGAGGTCGCCACCGCCATGGCGCGCATCGGCGTCGCCCGCATCGGCCTCGCCGACACCCTGGGCATCGCGACCGCCCACCAGGTTCTCGAATCCGTCGCCGCCGTCCGGGCGGCGCTGCCCGACGCCGAACTGAGCCTGCACCTGCACAATGCGCACGACCAAGCGCTCGACACCGTGCTCGCGGCCGTCGAGGGCGGCATTACCCACTTCGATGCCGCCCTCGGCGGCTACGGCGGCTGCCCGTTCGCGCCCGGCGCGCACGGCAACCTGGCCACCGAGGACCTCGTCGCCGCCTTGCACGCCCACGGCCACCACACCGGCATCGACGAGGCCGTCCTCGCCGACGCCGTCGACCTCGTCCACCAGTCTCTCGGCCGCGCGCGGCCTCTCGTCACCGCCTGAAAGGCCGATCATGGTCTACACGATTTCCATCATCGCACTCGTGGCGATCTTCACCGTCGCCACCATCACCCCGATCAACATGGGCATCCTCGCCTTCGCCGGCGCGTTCATCGTCGGCGGCTGGGTCTCCGGAATCCCCACCGCGGACATCATCGACGCGTTCCCCGGCTCCACCTTCATCATCGTCGGTGGCATCACCCTGCTGTTCGCTATCGCGAAGGCCAACGGCACCATCGACCTCGTCATCGCATCCGCGCTGAGACTCGTCGGCGGTAGACGCTGGGCCATCCTGTGGATGATGTTCCTCATCTCCGGCCTGCTCATGGCGATGGGATCCGTCCTCGCCGTCGGCATGCTCGCCCCGATCGCGATGCCACTGGCCGCACGCAACCGGATCAACCCGTTCCTCATGGGCATGGTGATCAGCCACGGCGCCCTGGCCTGCGCGTTCTCCCCGATCAACCTCTACGGCGCGTTCGTCAACGGCCTCATGCAGTCCACCGGGGTCGGGTCGCATCCGCTCGCGCTGTTCACGATCCCGTTCGTGCTCAACCTGCTCATCGCGATCACCCTGTTCCTGATCTATGGCCGGGAACTGGTGCGCCCGTTACATTCTTCCGACGGCCCGCACGGTGGCGGCCCGCATCGGCCGGTCCACGGCGGCGGCACTGCCACGCTCACCGTGCCCGGGACGAAGCTCTCCACGACCGCCGTCATCGAGAAACTCGAGCACGACGCCGGCATCGAGGACGTCCCGCTCAACCGCTACCGCCTCGCCACCCTGCTCGGCATCGCGTTCCTCGTCGTCGGGTCGGTCGCATTCAAGATCGACGTCGGGGTCAGCTCCGTCTGCGTCAGCGCGATCCTGCTGCTGCTCTCGCCGAAATCCCACCCGAAGGTCATCGACAACGTCGCCTGGCCCGCGGTCGTGCTGGTCACCGGGATGCTCACCTACATGGCGGTGCTCACCCAGAACGGCACCCTGGACTTCCTCGGCGACGCCGCGTCCGCGCTCGGCTCACCGCTGCTCACCGCGCTGATCCTCTGCTACGCGGTCGCGATCATCTCCGCCTTCGGGTCCTCGATCGGCACCCTCGGGATCGCGTTGCCGCTGGCCGCACCCATGCTCGCCATGGGCGAACTCGGCGCCGTCGGTTTCGTCGCCGCCCTCGCGTTCTCGGCCACGGTCGTCGACGTCAGCCCCTTCTCCACCAACGGCGTCATGATCCTCGCCGAGGCTCGCGTCGAGAACAAGGCCCGGTTCCAACGCAAGATGCTCGCCTACTGCGGCCTCGTCGTCGCCGTCGCGCCCCTGGTCGTGTGGACGTTGGTGGTGCTGCCGACGTCGCTGTGAGGCGCTACCCGTGAGGCGCCTACGATGCGAAACATGCGCGCCGAAGCGATCGTCCTCGCCGGCGGCCGGGCCAGCCGAATGGGTGGCGTGGACAAGCCGGCGCTCGTGGTGGGTGGGCGCAGCATGCTCGCGACCGTGCTCGCCGCGCTGGACTGGTGCGAAACGGTCGCGGTGGTCGGCCCGCACCGCGACAGCCTGCCCGCCGACGTGATGCAGACCAGGGAACATCCGCCGGGGGCGGGCCCGGTCGCGGCGGTGTCTGCGGGGATCGCGGCGTTGCCCGGCAACGCCGACCTCGTCGCGGTGGTCGCGGCCGATCTGCCGCTGCTGCGCTCCGACGTGGTGCGCGAGTTGGCGAGGGAGTGCACCGACTCCGGAGTGCCGGTCGCGTTCGCCGTCGACGACGCCGGGCGGGTGCAGTACCTGGTCGGCGTGTGGCGCCACGACGTCCTCGCGCGGCAACTCGCCGCCCTCGGGTCGACGGCCAACCGCCGGATGCAGGACCTCGTCCCCGACGGCGCGACCACCGTGACGCTCGACGGCATCCTCGATGCCGACACCCCCGCCGACCTCGCCCGAATCGCGCCGAGCGCGGCCACCGGCCTGGACGAAGCCCGAGAATCGTTGCGCCGCAGCCTTACCCCGCTTCCCGCCCACGACCTCGCGGTGGCCGACGCGCTCGGCGCCGTGCTTGCGGCACCCATGGTCGCGAACGAGCCACTGCCGCGGGTGGACGTGTCGGCGATGGACGGCTACGCGGTCGCGGGCGCTCCGCCCTGGCGCCTGCGCGCGGACGTCGGGTACGCCGGCGGCGCTCGACCCGACGGCCTGCATCCGGGCGAGGCGGTGCGCATAGCGACCGGCGCGCACCTGCCGGACGGTGCGGTCGCGGTGCTGCGCGACGAGCGTGCGCGGGTGGTGACCGACGCGACGCTCGACGCCGATCGCGACGTCGCACCGGGCACCGACATCCGCCGCAGCGGTGAGGACTGGTCGAGCGGGATCCGCCTCGCCGACGCCGGCACGCCGGTGACGCCCGCGCTGGTGTCGCTGGCCGCGAGCGCGGACGTCGCGATCGTCGCGGCGCGCGGTCCGGTGCGGGCGCGCGTCGTCGTGACCGGCGACGAGATCCGCCGCGACGGCCCACTGCGGCCCGGCCAGACCCGCGACTCGATCGGCCCGGTGCTGCCGATATTCCTGGCGCACAACGGGATCCGCACAGTCGACACCGCCCACTTGCGCGACACCGCCAGCGGGTTCGACGAGGTGCTGCGCGCGCTCACCGACGCGGACCTGCTCGTCGTGGTCGGGGCGACCGGCGGCGGCGCGGCCGACCAGTTGCGCGCCGCGCTGCGCCGGGTGGACGCGACCGTCGTCGTCGCGCGACTCGACTGCCGCCCGGGCGGGTCGACCGTCGTCGCGGCGCTGCCCGACAGTCGGGTGGTGCTCGGACTGCCGGGCAACCCGTACGCCGCGATCGCGAGCCTGTCGGTGCTGTCACCGGCGCTCATCGACGCGCTGACCGGTCGCACACCCCGCGTCGCCGATCGGGTGCCGCTGCGCAATGCGGGCGCGATCGCCACCGACCGCACCCGCGTCGCGCCCGCCGCCCGCACCACCGAGGGCTGGCTCGCCACCGACGCGGTGCGCACCGCGCACCTCGGCGGACTCGTCGACGCCGACGCGTTCGCGATCGTGCCGCCGGGGGCCCGCGACGGCGACCTCGTCGAACTCGTCGGAATCCCGCGATAGCAATCGGCGACCACACGCGCCGCGTCGGCCACCCGTCAGTGCGCGTCGAGTTCGTAGCGCGCGCGGGCGTCCGGGCTGTCCTCGATCACCTGCCACACCGACAGGGCACCGTCGCGGACCACTGCTCGCCAGATGACGCCCAGCGTGCGTTCCTCCTCGTCGGCGAGCCCGAGATGCGATCCCGTGGTCGTACCGAGCACGAACACTTCCGCGCCATGGTCGACGATCCGCGACGGGTAGATGACGTAGTCGGGGTAGGCGGTCGTGTAGCCGATCCACGCCTCCCGGTTCGCTGCACGCCCGGCGAGCGGAGCCTCGTCGAGAACCTGGAGGCGATGATCCTCGGTCATCAACGAGCAAAGTCGCTCGACGTCACCGCGATTGATCGCATCGACGAATCCGACGACGGCGGCGACCGGCGGCAGCGGCGTGCGCATGCGATCCACTCTAGAGCCAATGCCCGGGGCGCCGGGCATCTCAGAGCTGCCTGTGGTCCAGGGAATCTCTGTCATCTGACGGATGTTCTATGCCCTCGCTGCGAGCAGAGTGGAGGTCACCGCCAGCACGACCGAGAGGCACACCTCATGACCGTCACCCCGTCCGCACCACCCCGTCCGGCTCCCGTCGACTTCGCCCACCACGCACACCTGACCGGCGTCTTCGCGCCGCAACGCACCGAGGTCGACGTTGCCGGCCTCGACGTGATCGGCGAGTTTCCCGCGGACCTGCACGGCGCCTACCTGCGCAACGGCCCCAATCCGCGGTTCGATCCGATCGGCCACTTCGTCTACCCGCTCGACGGCGACGCCATGGTGCACCGACTCGAAGTCGACGGCGGCACCGCGCGCTACACCAATCGGTTCGTCCGGACCCCGATGGTCGTCGCGGAAGAGCAAGCCGGACGTGCGATCTGGGCCGGCGTGACGGACCTGTACACGCCGAGCGTGGACGAGGTCGGCCCCGCGTTGGCCGGCACCACTCGCGATTTGCCCGACATCAACATCGTCCACCACTCCGGTCGGCTGCTCGCAATGGCCGAGGGCGCCCAGCCCTACCGGCTCGATCCGGCGAATCTGGCCACCCTGGGCCGGACCGACTGCGACGGCGCGATGTCGATCGGTTCCACCGCCCACCCGAAGATCGACCCGGTCACCGGCGAGCTGGTGCTGTTCAACTACATGCTCGAGGCGCCGTATCTGACCTGGTCGATGCTCGGCGCAGACGGCGTGACGCTGCGGCCGCCGACGCCGGTGGACGGGGTGAGCGAGCCGCTGATGATCCATGACATGGCGCTGACGTCGCGCTACATCGTGCTGGTGCTCAGCCCGCTCGTGTTCGACATCGCCGGGGTGATGAGCGGCGGGTCGCTGCTGGACTGGCGGCCCGAGCAGGGCACCCGGATCGCGCTGATCCCGCGCGACGGCGGCGCGGTGCGCTGGATCCACACCGACGCGTTCTGGGTGTGGCACTTCGGCAACGCGTTCGACCGCCCCGACGGCACCGTCGCGGTGGACTACGTCGAATGGTCGTACCCGGGTGGGCTGGCGAAATCGTCGGTGCCGCAGGTCGGCCGGTTCGTCCGCGCCGAAATCGATCCGGACGGCGGGCGGTTCACGCGCACGTTCGTCGTCGAGCAGTCGATGGAGTTTCCCCGCATCGACGACCGGCTCATCACCCGCGACCACGGCACCACCGCCACCGCGGGCAAGTTGCGCGGAACGGAGTCGATGGATTCGCTGTGGTTCCTGGATCCTGGCACGGGCAGCGTCGCGCACTGGGACGCCGGCACGCTCGCGGTCGGTGAGCCGATCTTCCTGCCCGGCAATCAAAACGACTACTGGGGCGTGTTCGGAACCGACCTCACGGACATGGTGTCGTGGTTCGTCGTGCTCTCCGCGGAGGACCCCACCGCTGGGCCGATCGGTCGGGTGCGGATGCCGATCCGGGTACCCGCCGGCCTGCACGGCGCCTGGTTGCCGAGCTGAGGCGTCGCAGATCAGGACCGCCGCAGGTCAGGGGTTGTGAGTGGTTATGGAGTCCGTAGACTCCATAACCACTCACGGGTGCGAAGCGCCTACGGGGGCGAGGTGGCGGGCAGTGTGGTACCGGCGTACCAGGAGCTCGACGACGCCGGGGTGGTCACCGATCGGGGCGCCGACGCCGTCGGTGCCGGCGGCGTGCAGGCGTTGCTGAAACAGGCCGTGCGCCAACAGGTACGACGCGATGAATACGCGACGGTGGCCGGCAGCGCGCAGGTCGGCGACCACGTCGGGGACCTTGGGCCCACCGGTGGCGACGTAGCCGATCCGTACGGGCGTACCGGTGCAGGTGGCGAGCATCGCGGCGCTACGGCGCACGTCGTCGCGGGCCCGCGGGTCCGAGGATCCGGCGGCGGCGAGCACCACGGCGTCACCCGGGCGCCAGCCGGCGTCGACGAGCCGGGCGTGCACGATCGCCGCCAGCGTTGGGTCGGGACCAAGCGGTTGGGTCACGGCGACCTCGCGGTGCCCGCTCGCCTCGATCTCCCGGGGGACGTCGCTGTGCACGTGGTAGCCCGACGCGAGGAACGCCGGCACCACGACGGCGGGACGGTCGAGGTCGGCGAGCACCTCGCTGGGCGAGGGGCCGAGCACATCGACGAACGCCACCCGCACAAGACCGACCCGTTCGCGCACCCGGTCCGCGATCGCGGCGATCATGTCCACGCCGCGGGTGCTGCGGGTGCCGTGCGCGACCAGCACGAACGCGGGTGCCCTGCTCATCACCGCGCCCCCGCGTGTGCCGGATCGATTCCCGACTCCACCTCCACCGGGTCCATCGCAAGCCGGTAGCCACGCTTCACCACGGTCTGCACGATCTTCGGCGCACCCAACGCGGAGCGTAGGCGCGCGATCGCCGTCTCCACGGCGTGCGGATCGTCACCGCCGCCGGGCAGCGCGGCGAGCAGCAGTTGGCGCGACACCACCCGGCCGGGGTGCCGCGCGAGCGCGCGCATCAACCCCATGGCCGCCGGCGGCAACTGCTTCACCGAGCCGTCGACGACGACGCAGCCGCCACGCACGCTCAACTCGTGCCCGCCGGCGTAGATCCGGTTGCTGCGCCGCGGCAGTTCTTCGGCGACGTGCCGCGCGAGCGCGCCGAGTCGGGCCCGGTGCGGCTGCGTGGTCGGCACATCGAGTTCCTGCAGTGGTGCGGCGGTGATCGGCCCGACACACGCCGCGAGAACCCGCCCCCGCAGCGACCGCAGCAGCGGCTCCAGCAGGTCGGTTTCCTGGGCGCGCATCAACATCGACGCGACTGCGGGCGCGCTGGTGAACGTGACGCAGTCCAACGCGGAGGTGACGACGGCCTCGATCATCCGGTCCATCGGGACGCGGTCCTCCGGCGGGATCCACCGGTACACCGGCACCGGGATCACCTCGGCGCCGGCGCAGCGCAGCACCTCGCAGAAGTCCGGGATCGGTTCCCACTCGGTGGTCGCGCCGTGCAGCTGCACCGCGATCCGCTTGCCCTCGACGCCCTCCGCAAGCAGGTGGTCGAGCACCTCGGCCGACGACTCCGACGCCGGCGACCACTCCTCGGACAGGCCCGCGGCGCGGATGGCGCCCTTGGCCTTCGGTCCCCGCGCGAGCAACCGGCCGGAAGCGAGTGCCTTGAGAACCTCGTCGGCGAGGTTCCAGCCGTCGGCGGCCTCCATCCAGCCGCGGAATCCGATCCCGGTGGTCGCGACGGCGATGTCGGGCGGCTCGGCGGCGATGGCCCGGGTGACCTCCTCGAGGGCGACGTCGTCGGAGAGCGGAATGATCTGAATCGCCGGCGCGTGCAGGACGGTGGCGCCCCGGCGTTCGAGCAGGGTGGTGAATTCGTCGGCTCGGCGCGCGGCAGTCACCCCGATGGTGAAACCGGCCAGCGGGGTGTCGTTGGACTTCGTCACGAGGCTTTGGCGCTCATTTCCCGCGTGTGCGAGCCGACTTCCACCATGCCGTTGCGCACCCGGACGTCGTAGACGGGCAGCGCCACCGAATCGTCGTCGAGGCAACGACCGTCGAGCAGCGAGAACACCTGCTTGAGCAGCGGCGACGCGACGGTCGGCTCACCGCCACGGTCGCCGACAAGGCCGCGCGACATCACCGCGGCGCGGCCGAACGGGTCGATGTTGCCGACGGCATACAACATCCCCTGTCGACTTCCCGTCGCTTCGCTCGCCCCGTCCGACAGACGGAACAGCGCGGCCTGGCGTCCGCCACGCAACAGGACGGCCGCGCCGCGGCCGGGAACGAGACGGTCCACCGGGCAGGCGGACGTCCAGTCGGGGCTGTGCGAGGCGTCGACGGCACGCAGATCGATCACGGTCATCTCAGGTCTCCTCCGGGTGGGCTCTCTTATTGTTCCGGCGGCGTGTTACCGCCGTGTTGTGTGCGTATTACGGCAACTCGGGCATTCCGAGCAGGACCGGGACCTTGCGGTCTCCGGACTCGTCGAAGGCGACCGTGGGATCGGGAACCCCGGGCGCGTTGACGAAGGAGACGAACCGCGACAGTTTCTCCTCGTCGTCCAACACGGCGGCCCACTCGTCGCGGTAGCCGGCGACGTGTGCGTCCAACGCGGCGTCGAGGTCGGCGGCGACGCCAAGGCTGTCCTCGCACACGACCTCGCGCAGGTGGTCGAGGCCCCCCTCGAGCGACTCGAGCCACGGCGCGGTGCGCTGCAGCCGGTCCGCGGTACGGATGTAGAACATCAGGTAGCGGTCGATGTAGCGGATCAGCGTGTCGTCGTCGATCCCCGATGCCAGCAAGTGCGCGTGCTTGGGCGACTGCCCGCCGTTGCCGCCGACGTAGAGGTTCCAGCCGTGCTCGGTCGCGATCACGCCGACGTCCTTGCCGCGCGCCTCGGCGCACTCGCGCGCGCAGCCCGACACGCCCATCTTGAGCTTGTGCGGTGAGCGCAGTCCGCGGTACCGCTTCTCCAGAAGTACCGCCATGCCGACCGAGTCCTGCACGCCGTAGCGGCACCACGTCGAACCGACGCAACTCTTCACCGTGCGCAGCGACTTGCCGTAGGCGTGCCCGGACTCCATGCCGGCGTCGACGAGCCGGCGCCAGATCAGCGGTAGCTGTTCCACGCGGGCACCGAACAGGTCGATGCGCTGGCCACCGGTGACCTTCGTGTACAGCCCGAAGTCGCGGGCGACCTCGCCGATCACGATCAGCTGCTCCGGCGTGCACTCGCCGCCCGGCATCCGCGGCACCACCGAGTAGGTGCCGTTGCGCTGCATGTTCGCGAGGAAGTGGTCGTTGGTGTCCTGCAGCGACGCCTGCTCGCCGTCCAGGATGTGGTCGCTCGAGGTGGACGCGAGGATCGAGGCGACGGTCGGCTTGCAGATGTCGCAGCCGGTGCCGGTCCCGTGCTTGGCGATCAGGCCGGAGAAGGTGCGGATGCCCGTGGCCTGCACGATCTCGAAGAGCTCGGCGCGCGACTGGCCGAAGTGCTCGCAGAGCGCCTTCGACATCTCGACACCCGACTGCGCGAGCAGCTTCTTGATCATCGGCACGCAGCCGCCGCACGACGTGCCCGCGTTGGTGCACGCCTTCATCGAGGCGATGTCGCAGGCGCCGTCGGCGATCGCGCCGCAGATGGCGCCCTTGCTGACGTCGTTGCACGAGCACACCTGGGCGTCGTCGGGCAGCGCGTCGGCGCCGAGTTCCGCGCCGGCCGGCGAGATCAGCGCGGCGGGGTCGCCGGGCAGCGGGCGCCCGACCATCGGGCGCAGCGTCGCGTAGGCGGACGCGTCGCCGACCAGGATGCCGCCGAGAAGGGTCGTCGCGTCGTCGGAGACGACCAGCTTGGCGTATGTGCCCTTGGCGGCGTCGTTGAGCACGACCTCGAGCGCACCGTCGGTGGTCGCATGCGCGTCGCCGAAGCTGGCGACGTCGACGCCGAGCAGCTTCAGCTTGGTGGACAGGTCGGCGCCGGGGAACTCGGCACCGCCGCCGAGCAACCGGTCCGCAACGACCTCGGCGGTGCTGTAACCCGGCGCGACGAGCCCGTAGCAGGTTCCCTCGACCGCGGCGCACTCGCCGATGGCGTAGATGTCCGGGTCGGCGGTGCGGCAGGTCGCGTCGGTGCGGATGCCGCCCCGCTCGCCGACGTCGAGGCCGGCGGCCCGGGCCAGTTGGTCGCTCGGGCGCACACCGGCGGAGAACACCAGCAGGGCCGCGTCGATGCTGGACCCGTCGGACAACTCGACGCGCAGGCCGTCGCCGCTAGGCTCGATCGCCTTGGTGCCGGCACCGGTGTGGACGTGCAGGCCGAGGTCGGAGACGAGTCGCTTCAGCATCGCGCCACCGCCCTCGTCGACCTGCAGCGGCATCAGCCGCGGCGCGAACTCGACGACGTGCGGGGTCATGCCCAGCTGACGCAGCGCGTTGGCCGCCTCGAGGCCGAGCAGGCCGCCGCCGACGACGACGCCGGTCGCGCCCGGTCCGGCGGCGTCGGCGACCGCGCGGATCCGGTCGAGATCGTCGAGGGTGCGGTAGACGAAGCAGCGGTCGAGCTCGTGGCCGGGCACCGGCGGGACGAACGGGTACGACCCGGTGGCCATGACCAGCGCGTCGTAGCCGAGCACGTCACCGCGGCTGGTGGTGACCGTGCGGGCGACGCGGTCGATCGAGTCGGCCCTCTCCCCGAGGCGCAGGGTCACCCGATCGTCGCCGCGGTAGTCGTTGCCGGCGAGGGCGAGTTCCTTCGCGTCCCAGGTGCCGACATAGGAGGACAGCCCGACCCGGTCGTAGGCGGGCAGGTCCTCCTCGCAGAGGATCGTGACCTGCCACTGCCCCGCCTCGTCGCGGGCGCGCAGGGCCTCCACGAACCGGTGACCGACCATGCCGTGTCCAACCAGAACGAGCGATTTCATGTGTTGCTGCTTTCCTCTTTGTTCGTTCCGAATTTGTTCGTTTCGAAGTTCGGTCAGGCGCGGACCGCTGCCGGCTGCGCCTTCGAGGTCGCGTGGATGGCCTTCGTCGACGGGTGGCGCAGGAACACCAGCCAAGTCACGAACGCGCAGACCACGTAGAAGGCGAGGAAGACCCAGAACGCGTTGGTCGCGGACTTCGCCGAGCCCGTGTAGGAGGCGCGCAGCACCAGGTTGATGAACACGCCACCGAGGGCGCCTACCGCGCCGGCGAAACCGATCAGCGCGCCGGACATGTTGCGTGACCAGGCGGCCCGACCGCCGCCGTCGACGTGCTCGAGACCCTTGGACTTCGCCTCGAAGATCGAGGGGATCATCTTGTACGTCGAGCCGTTGCCGATCCCCGAGAGGACGAACAGGAAGATGAAGCCGAGTACGTAGGCCGTCATCACCGCACCGCTCGGGGCGCCGGCCGTGTTGTCGTCGAAGGTGCCCGCCGCGACCAGGATCCCGGCGGCGCCCGTCATCGCGACGAAGGTGTAGAGGGTGATCCGGCCGCCGCCGATGCGGTCTGCCAGCTTGCCGCCGTACGGGCGGGCGATCGAGCCGAGCAGCGGGCCGAGGAAGGCGATCTGGGCGGCGTGCAGCGAGGCCTGCGCGGCGGTGTTGCCGGCGGCGAGGAAGTTGATCTGCAGGACCTGGCCGAACGCGAAGCTGTAGCCGATGAACGAACCGAACGTGCCAATGTAGAGGAAGCTCATCACCCAGGAGTCGCGGAACTTCAGCACGTTGCCCATCACCGAGAGGTTCGACTTCTGGTGACGCAGGTTGTCCATGTACAGCGCGGCACCCGCAGCGGCGAGCACGATGGCGACGAGGTAGATCGCGCAGACCACCGACGCGTAGGTGTTGCCGAGCGTCGCGATGACGAGCAGACCGACCAGCTGGACCATCGGGACGCCGATGTTGCCGCCGCCCGCGTTGAGGCCCAGCGCCCAACCCTTGAGCCGCTGCGGGTAGAAGGCGTTGATGTTCGTCATCGACGACGCGAAGTTGCCGCCGCCGAAGCCGGCGAACGCGGCGACGACGAGGAAGGTGGTGTAGGAGGTCTCCGGCCGGTTGATGAAATACAACGTCAACAGCGCGGGAACCAGCAGCAGCAGCGCACTGAACAGCGTCCAGTTGCGGCCGCCGAAACGCGCGGGCGCCACGGTGTAGGGGATGCGCATCACGGCACCGACGAGGGTCGGCACGGCGACGAGGTAGAACTTGCCGGCGGCGTCGATGTGATAGACGTCCTGCGGCATGAACAGCACCATCACCGACCAGATCGACCAGACCGAGAAGCCGACGTGCTCGGCGGCGATCGACCAGATCAGGTTGCGCTTGGCGATCTGCTTGTTGCCCGACTCCCAAGCCGGGACGTCTTCGGGGTCCCAATGCTCGATGTCGCGATTACGGGTGAGTGCCTTCACCGGGTGGCCTCCATCTCGGATGTTGTGGCCAGAACGGTAAAGAGTTCCTATTGCGCCGATGCTGCGCGCGGTGACTGCTGGGTCAAAGGTTCCTCACCTTTGGATCTCCTCACCGGTGAGGTCGCGAGTCGGTGAGGTCGCGGGGCGGTGACCTGCGGGTTTGTCGCCGTGCCCGGGTTTGCGTCCGTGCGGTTCGCCGACGGGTCGGCCGCCGAAACGTGACGAAACCGCTCGGGTGGCCGCCGGACACAGCGTGTCTGCGGCCACCCGAGCGGTCTCGTGACGGGTGTTCGGATCGAGCAGTCAGGGCGTGGCGGCGCGGTCGCGGCCGTGCCAGGAGTCCTCGAGCATCCGCGGGCGGCAGGCGATCCAGCCCGCACCCAGCTGGGCGACCACCGCGCCGCCGAGCATCGCAAACGGCACTCCCCAGCCGCCGGTGGCGTCGTGCAGGATGCCGAACAGCACGGGCCCGAGGCACGCGATGACGTAGCCGAGGCCCTGGGTGAACCCGGACAGCGCCTGCGACCCGGCCTCCGTGCGGGTGCGCAGGTTGATCAGCGTCAACGCGAGCGGGAAGGTGCTCGGGCCGAGGCCGACGAACACAATCCACAGCCAGGTTGCGGTCGTCGGGGCGGCGAGCAGGCCGGTGAAGCCGATCGCGTAGCTGACGCCACACACCGCGACGATCGGGAACGGATTGTTCATCCGCCCGGCCAGTGCCGGCACGGTCAGCGCCGAGGCCATGCCGACGAGCGCGAACAGCCCCAGCATCGTGCCGCCGAAGCTGCGGCTGGCACCGGCGTCCGTGAGGATCGTCGGGATCCAGGTGAACATCGCGTAGGTGGTCAGCGAGGTCGCGCCGAACATCACGACCATGCTGCGGCCGACCGGGGAACGCCAGGGGCGCCCGGCGGGACCCTGATGGTTACGCGAGCCGCGCTCCGGGCCGCGGCGTTCGCGCATGATCCACAGCCACGGCAGCGCGGCGGCGAACGCGACGAGCGCCCACAGACCGATCGAGACGCGCCAGCCCTGGGCGTCGGCGACCGGCACGGCGATCACCGCGGGCAGCACGGTGCCCAGCTGGACGAGCATGATGTAGACCGAGCTGAGCACGGCGACACGGTCGGAGAAGTACCGCTTGACCAGCGGCGGGATGACGACGTTGCCGATGCCCATACCGGCGAAGGCGAGCGCGGACAGCGCCAGCATCGCGGGCACGTCGGACACCAGCGCCCGGCCCAGCATGCCTGCGCCGGCCATGAGCATCGCGGCCGCGGCCGTCCGCTCGAGCCCGGCGCGTGAGGCGATCGCCGGGGTCGCGAGGCCGGCGGCGGCGAACAGCGCGGTCGGGAGCATGCCGAAGATGCCGATGATCGTGCTGCCGAAACCGAGGTCGGCGCCGATCTGGTCGGCGAGCGGGGTGAACGCCGTGACCCCGAGCCGCAGCGAGAACGCCGAGAGCGCGATCGCGACGAGGACGAGCAGGCGACCACGGACCAGGGGTCGGCGGGCGATCTCTCGGACTCGGGCGATGGGCTCTTCGGTAAGGGTCACCGCAAAATCATAGGATGATTGGATGATAGGAGGCAAGACGCCCTTCCCGCAGGAAGGCGCCGTCCCGGACCGTTCGCGAGAGAGAATCCACACATGCAGCCCGTTCGCCGCACCGGCCTGATCGCGCAGGTCACCGAGCAGCTGCGCGCCGAGATCCGCGCCGGTCGGTGGCCGGTGGGCACCCGGATCCCGACGGAGCCGGAGCTGTCGGAGCTCACCGGGACCGGCCGCAACACGGTGCGCGAGGCGGTGCAGGCGCTGGTGCATGCGGGGATGCTCGAACGGCGGCAGGGGTCGGGGACGTTCGTCGTCGCGACCTCGGAGGTGGGCGGCGCGCTGGGCAAGTACCTCGCCGACGCGCACGAACGCGACGTGCTCGAACTGCGGCAGGCACTCGACACCACCGCGGCGGCGCTCGCTGCCCGACGGCGCGACGACACCGACATCGCGACCCTGCGGCGGCTGCTCGACGAGCGCCGAGCGGCGTGGGACGACGACGACCCGAGCGCGATCTTCGCCGACGTGCAACTGCACCGTGCCATCGTCGTCGCCAGCCACAACGCGGTGTACCTGGAGTTCTACGACTCGCTGCTGACGGTGATCGAGCAGGGCATCCGCGCGCGGACCTCCCGCGACGGCAACTCGTTCAACACGGAGCACGCCGCGCTGGTGCAGGCCGTCATCGACGGGGACAGCGAGCGCGCGGCGCGGTCGGCGCAGTGCTTCTTCGACGACCTGCTCGCGGGGTACGAGTAATCGCCCGGGGTACGAGGTGTCACAGCATCAGCCGGACGAGGTCGGCGGTGTGTGCCAGGCCGGGGAACGCCTCCGCCGTCGAGCGCGGGTGCAGGGCGTGCACGGCGAGCCGGAAGATCACCGCGCGCAGCAGCATCTGCGGCCACTCGGGCAGGTCGTCCCAGCGGTCGAGCAGTCCCTCGTCGGCGCCACCCCACGACAACGCGTCGACGACCGCCACCCCCGCCCCCCACGGCGCGGGACGCCAGTACGGGGTGATGTCGGCGACGGCGGGCGGCAGCGCGCCGGTGAAGAGGACGGTGCCGAACATGTCGCCGTGGACGAGCTGCGGCGCCGTGGTCACGGGCTTACGCAATGTCGCCATCCGGCTCAGCAGGTCGAGGCTCTGTTCGGCGTCGGGGGTGGTGACGTACGACTTCAACGCGGGCCCGAGGCTGCGTAGCGGGGTCGCCTCCCACGCGGCACGGTCGGCGGCGACGAACACGTCGACGTCCACCCACGGCGCGACCGGTGGCTGGGCGAGGAACCGCGGGCGTTCGAGGTTGGCGGTCGCCTCGTGCAGTCGCAGCGAGACCGCGACCACCTCGTCGTGGCGCGGTTCCGGGTTGCCCTCGAGGAAGGTGTCGGCGCGCCACCCGGACACGACGTAGCGCCCGTCGGTGCCGCGGACCGGGCGCGCGAGCCGAACGCCGTCGACCACGAGCGTCTCGCGCACCTTCGCCGACCACGCGGCGCGGGCATGGTCGGCGACCGGCGAGAGGACGACGTCGCCGTAACGCCAGCCGCCGTCCCAGCTCGAGCCCAACGGCTGTGGTTCGACCTCGCGCAGGCCGAAGGTCGAGCGCACGTGTTCGGGCGGTTGGGGCGAACTCACGCGGGCCAAGTTACCGCCGCGAACGGCTGGCACCATGCAGACGCGCCCGGCGTTCGAGCACGACGCGACCCGTGAGTACTTAGCGAGTCCGGCGGGGCGAGCGAAGCGACGGGAGAGGGCCGCAGACTCATCAAGTGCTCACGGTGGGGTGGTCAGTAGACGGGCAGGGACGGGTCGACCTGGCGGGCCCATGCGAGGACGCCGCCTTGCAGGTGGGTGGCGTCGGAGAACCCGGCTCTCTTCAGCGCGGCCAGCGCCTCGGCGGAGCGGACACCGGTCTTGCAGTGCAGCACGATCGGCTTGTTCTGCGGCAGTTCTGCGAGCGCCTCGCCGGAGAGGATCCGGTCCTTGGGGATCAGCTTGGCGCCCTCGATCCGCACGATCTCCCACTCGACGGGCTCCCGGACGTCGATCAGCTCGATGTCCTTGCCGGCCTGCAGCATGTCGTGCAGTTCGGCAGCGGTGATCGTCGAGCCGGCCGCGGCGGCCTGGCCCTCCTCGGACACGACGCCGCAGAACGCCTCGTAGTCGATCAGCTCGGTGATCGGCTCACGCGCGGGGTCGCGGCGCAGCTTGATGGTGCGGTAGTTCATGTCGAGGGCGTCGTAGACCATCAGCCGGCCGAGGAGGGTCTCGCCGATGCCGGTGATCAGCTTGACCGCCTCGGTCACCATGATCGAGCCGATCGACGCGCACAGCACGCCCAGTACGCCGCCCTCGGCGCAGGAGGGCACCATTCCCGGCGGCGGCGCCTCCGGGTAGAGGTCGCGATAGTTGATGCCGCGCTTCTGGCCATCCGGCCCGTCGGGAGCGTCCTCCCAGAACACCGACACCTGGCCCTCGAACCGGTAGATCGAGCCCCACACGTACGGCTTGCCGGCGAGCACAGCCGCGTCGTTGACGAGGTAGCGGGTGGCGAAGTTGTCGGTGCCGTCGAGGATCAGGTCGTACTCGCGGAACAACTCGACGGCGTTCTCCGGCTCGAGCCGAAGCTGATGCAGCCGCACGTCGACGTTCGAGTTCACCTCTTGGATCGAGTCGCGTGCGCTCTCGGCCTTGGGACGGCCCACATCGGATTCGCCGTGGATGATCTGGCGCTGCAGGTTGGACGTATCGACCTCGTCGAACTCGACGATGCCGAGCGTCCCGACCCCGGCGGCGGCCAGATACAGCAGCGCCGGCGACCCGAGTCCGCCCGCGCCGATCACGAGGACCTTGGCGTTCTTCAGCCGCTTCTGGCCGGTGACGCCGACGTCGGGGATGATCAGATGCCGGCTGTACCGCGCGACCTCGTCACGGGTCAGTTCGGCGGCGGGCTCGACCAACGGTGGAAGTGGGCTGTTCGACGACACGTCGACTCCTGTCTGGACGACTTCTACTCGACACGGTGCAACACCGCCCCGGGCTGCGATCATCCCCAGCGCGGTCATCCCGAGTCTGTCACCCCGGCGGCGCCACCCGCGGGAACGGCCACGGATTGAACCGGCACACCTTCCCGTCCATCGGGACGACGGCCTGCGGATCGAGTTGGGCGATGTCGTTGTTCGCGGTGCCGAAGGTCTGTTGCATCATGATCGGCGCCAGGGTGCATCATGATCGGCGCCAGGGCACCGTCGTTCTCGCATGGCTGGTGCTGCTGATATCCGATCGCGTGGCCGACCTCGTGGTTGATCATGTACTGCCGGTACGAGCCGACGTCACCATCGAACTGGACGGCGCCACGCACCCAGCGGGCCTCGTCGAGCACCACCCGCCCCAGGCCCTGGTTGTTGCACGACGTGTCGATCGGGATGTCGAATCCGCACACCCGCCGCGTCGTCATCTGCGATGACAGCGTGATCCGGAAGTCGGGTTGCTCGGCATCGACGCGGCGGAACGCGAACCGCGGGTCGTTGGTCCAGCTTTTCGGGTTCGCCAGGGTCGTGTCGACCATGCGTGCGAACGCGTCGTCGCCGCCCCAGGTGACGGTGTCGATGCCGTCCTCGATCTCGACCGTGTAGGTGTGCACAGATTCGGTGCCTGCAGCCGACCTGCCCGGTGGTGCCGGGCACGACGTGCCAGGTGCCGGCGCCCTGCATTGTGAACGGGCCGCCCTCGGGGAGTACGCCGGTCGGCAGGGTCACCGCCCACTCGCCGTCGCCCTTCGGGGGCGCGCCGATGACGCCGGCCCCGTTCGTTTCATGGCTGAGCGTGTCGAAGTGGGTCGGCGGATTCGTCGTCGACGATGCTCGGCACGGTGCGCACCGCGTCGAACACCACCCACCCGGTCAACACCGCCAGGACGGGAATCGCATAGGCCCGCCAGCCGTAGGTGGCAACGAACCGTCCCAGTCGGCTGCGCCTCTTCGTGGTGCGGCGAGGTCGCAGACGGTTGTGGCGATCATCGGTGCTGGTGGGGTCCCATTTCGCGGGTAGCGGCTGGGACCCGTTCGACCGCTCCACCGATGCGACGACCCCACGCCCGCGCGGTGAATCGTCTCGGTCGGTCACGGAACCCAGGATCGCACAGTGCTGTGACAGGTGTGACGCTGTGACAGGTGCGACGGGGCTGGACTGGACCCCGCACGCACAGAACCGGAGGACCCCGGGCGCCGACCCGCGAACCGCGGCTGCGGCGAGCGGTATCGTGCATGGATGCGCGTCGCAACGGCGGGCGAGTGTGGTTGGGAGCGACATGACGGATCTCGCGGACAGGTCACGCGGACCCGTGCCCGCCGGGCGGCCGGCGGCGGGCCGGTCGCCGGGTAAGCGGGGCGGTCGCCTGCCTCGGGTCGAGCGCCGCCAGCAGTTGCTCGCCGCGGCGAGCGAGGTGTTCGTCACCCGCGGCTATCACGCCGCCGGCATGGACGAGATCTCCGAATGCGCCGGGGTAAGCAAGCCGGTCCTGTACCAGCACTTTCCCAGCAAGCTCGAGCTGTACCTGGCGGTACTGCAGGGCTACGTCGACAACCTGGTCAGTGGCGTCCGGCAGGCGCTGCGCTCGACTACCGACAACCGCCAGCGCGTGCGCGCCGCCGTGCAGGCGTTCTACGACTTCGTGGACAACGAGATGCAGGGCTTCCGGCTCGTCTTCGAGTCCGACCTCATGGGTGAGCCGCAGGTGCAGCGGCGCGTCGACGCGGCGACAGAGGCCTGCGTCGACGCCGTGTTCGATCTGGTCGCGCAGGACTCGGGCCTCGACCCGTACCGCGCCCGCATCCTCGCGGTGGGACTGGTCGGCGCCAGCCAGGTCACCGCCCGGTACTGGCTCGACGCCGACCGGCCGATCCCCAAGGAGGACGCCGTCGACACGACGGTCGCCCTCGCGTGGGGCGGCCTGTCCCACGTCCCACTGCAGCCCGGCGGGACGAACTAGGTCCGGACGAGCGCAGCGACCGGGAAAAACTTCCGCTCAGACGGTCGCGAACCCGACCCGGCCGGCCACCGTCGCGCCGATCTCGACGTAGGCGACCTTCGACGACTGCACCAGGAACTTGCGGCCCTTGTCGTCGGTGAGCGTCAGCACCCCGGCCTTGCCGCCGAGCGCCTCGGTGACCAGGGCCTCTACCTCGTCGGGTGTCTGGTTGCTGATGACGATCAGCTCGCGCGGGCTGTCCGAGATACCGATCTTGACCTCCACGGCCATCCTCCGAATTCCGTCGTGAGTACGTCAGTAGCAAGGCTAGTGCAGGTCCCCGACACCAGAGCCGGGCACGGGTGCGCTGTGAGCGAACGGCTGTGTGAGCGAAAGACTCAGACCAGGCCCAGCATGGCCATGCGCTGGGTGTGGCTCTCCTGCATGCGGTCGAACAGGGCGGCGATCCCCGCCAGGTCGCCGGTTGCGGTGACGAGGAGGTCGGTGAGCGCCTCGCGCTGCGCCACCACAAATTGGGCCTGGGTGATCGCCTCCCCCAGCAGGCGCCGACCCCACAGCATCAGGCGGTCCTTCTCCTGCCGACTGGCCGCAACGGCCGACCGCACCTCGGCGACGACGAACTCCGAGTGCCCGGTCTCGGCGAGCACGTCGCGCACTGTCTCGGCGACCTCGGGGGCGAGGGCGGCCGCGATCTCGCGGTAGAAGTCGGCCGCGATGCCGTCGCCGACGTGGGCCTTCACCATCGACTCGAGCCATGTAGACGGGTTGGTGGACTGGTGGTAGGCGTCGAGGGCGCGCACGAACGGTGCCATCGCGTCGAACACGTCAACCCCGCGGGCGGACAGCGCTGCCTCCAGAGTCTCGAAGTGCGTCATCTCCGCCGCGGCCATCTTGGCCATCTCCAGCTTCCCGCGCAGGCTCGGCGACAGTTGCGCGTCCTCGGCGAGGCGGTAGAACGCGGAGATTTCGCCGTAGGCGAGAACGGCCAACAACTCGGTGACACCCGGGTCGTCGGCGGCGATTCGCGGGGTGAGCGGCGCGGATGGATTGGCGGCCATGGGCGACACTTTAACCACCCCGTTGAAGGGGCACAGCAGGGCACAGCACGGCACAGCACCGCGGGACGGGGCTCCTCGACACCGGCGAATCCGCGGCGAATCTCGGGATCGAGGCCCGACACGGTATCATTGATGCGAGCGTCCGTTCGGTTCGCCCTGCTGCGCAGGACTACGAGCGTGGAACTGCCGTGACGAGCACGGTATTTGCAGCGGCCGGTGAACAGGCGGACAGCCGTCCGCCCGGACGCTCAGGAAATGTGCGTGCACCTGGTTCGCGTCGCTTCCGCGCTTCGCCGCACTCTCACGAGTCCGCTCCGGCTGAGGCGCGAGCGAAATCACACCGGACCGCAGGCGTGACCACCGAGGCGACAACGCCGTCGTCGGAGTTCACCGGCCCTGCCCTCGTGCGCGCGAGAACGCAAAGAGGAAAGGCCAGACCCTGAGCAAAATCAGCATCGACCAGGAACCCGGTGTCGCCGACACCTTCCTGGACGCAGAATTGGACGAAACCCACACCGCACCGACCTTCGCCGAACTGGGCGTCCGTGACGAGATCGTCCGTGCCCTCACCGAACGCGGCATCGAGCGCACGTTCGCCATCCAGGAACTCACCCTGCCCCTCGCCCTCGGTGGCGAGGACCTGATCGGCCAGGCCCGCACGGGGATGGGCAAGACCTACGGGTTCGGGGTGCCGTTGCTGCACCGCATCACCTCCCCCGACGAGTCGGGGACCGCGCCGCTGGACGGTACCCCGCGGGCGCTGGTGATCGTGCCGACCCGCGAACTGTGCCTGCAGGTCACCGGCGACCTGGACAACGCCAGCCGGCACCTGACCGGCGGCTCGGGTCGACGGCTGTCGGTGCTGTCGATCTACGGCGGGCGCCCCTACGAGACCCAGATCGACGCGCTGCGCACCGGCGTCGACGTGGTGGTCGGCACTCCGGGCCGGCTGCTCGACCTCGCCAAGCAGGGTCATCTGATCCTGGGCAAGGTCGGCGTCCTGGTCCTCGACGAGGCCGACGAGATGCTCGACCTGGGCTTTTTGCCCGACATCGAGCGGATCCTCGCGATGGTCCCGGACCGCCGTCAAACCATGTTGTTCTCCGCAACCATGCCGGGCCCCATCATCACGCTGGCCCGAACGTTTCTCACCCGGCCGACGCACATCCGCGCCGAGGAACCGCACTCGTCGGCCGTGCACGACCGCACGGCGCAGTTCGTCTACCGCGCGCACGCGTTGGACAAGGCCGAACTGGTCGCTCGGGTGCTGCAGGCCGAGGGCCGGGGCGCGACGATGGTCTTCACCCGCACCAAGCGCACCGCGCAGAAGGTCGCTGACGACCTCGGCGAACGCGGCTTTGCGGTCGGCGCCGTACACGGCGACCTCAACCAGGTCGCGCGGGAGAAGGCGCTGAAGGCGTTCCGCACCGGCAAGGTCGACGTGCTCGTCGCGACCGACGTCGCCGCCCGCGGCATCGACATCGACGACGTCACGCACGTCATCAACTACCAGTGCCCGGAGGACGAGAAGACGTACGTGCACCGCATCGGCCGCACCGGCCGGGCCGGGCGCACCGGCATCGCGGTGACGCTGGTCGACTGGGACGACCTGTCGCGCTGGCAGGAAATCGACCGCCTGCTCGGCCTCGACATGCCCGAACCGGTGGAGACCTACTCCCGCTCGCCGCACCTCTTCACCGAACTCGGCATCCCGGAGGACGCGAAGGGGTCGGTCCGCAAGCCGACGGCCGAGCGCGCCGCACGCGAAGACGACACCGACGAGCGCCGCACCCCGCGCAAGCGCGACCGCCGCCGCACCCGCGGCGGGGAGCCCGTGAGCGGGCATCCGGAGACTCCCGCCACCCCCGAAGCCGACGCGGCTCCCGCCGAGGCCGGCGGGAAGCCGGCCCGTCGCCGGCGTCGACGCCGCCGTCCCGCCGCTGGTGGCAATCACGCGCCCGAGCAGGTCGCGTCGCAGATCGTCTGAGCCGTCCACTCGCGACGCCGAGGTCCGTCCGTGCTGAAGAGTTCTGCGCTGACGTAGCCTCGGCCTCGTGCTTTCGCCGGAACGACGCACCCGCGCAGACCTGATCGCGGCCGCCGCGATCCTGGTCGCCGTTTTGGTGTTCGTCACCGTCGTCTGGCTACGCAGCGACGCGCGCGGCACCACGTCGATCACCGCGACGCCGCCGGTGACCCCCGCACCCGCCGCGCTGACCGTGCCGGAGACGCTGACCGAAGCGTGGCGGGCCACCAGCGGCGCGACCACGACGCCGATGGTCGGCACTGGGACGGTGATGACCGCCGACGACGGCACCGTCACCGGCCGCGACCCCCGTACGGGGGCAGTGCTGTGGAGCTACCAGCGGAACATGCCGTTGTGCGGGGCGATCGGCGCGTGGAACAACACGGTGGCGGTCTACCGCGACCAGCGCGGCTGCAGCCAGGTCACCGAACTCTCCGGCGATACCGGCAATCGCACCGCCGCCCGCAGCAGCTACGCCGACGACACGGTCACGCTGAGCGCCGACGGCACCTACGTGCTCTCGCGCGGCCCGAACCGGCTCGAGGCGTGGCGCTCCGACCTCGTCCGCACGCTCGAGTACGGCTACGTCGACGCGCCGGTGAACCCGCACAGCCAGCCCCGCTCGGGCTGCGCGCTGAACTCCGCCGCCTCCAGCGGCAGCCGGGTGGCGGTGCTGGAGCGTT
>DATDBL010000129.1:0-19976 GCA_036524855.1 Aldersonia sp.
CTCGCCTCCGGGCGCCGGGTCGCCGACTACCCACAGGAGTTGCAGGACCTGCTGCGCAACGTCGATCTGGACTCGGCGGCGGACAGAATTGGACGGGTTGCGTTGGTAGGCAATCACCTCGCGCCGGCGAAGCCGCGCGAGGAAGACGGCGTCACCCTCAACACCCTTCGAGGATGCCCAACTCGACCAGGCCATCAGCGAGCAGGACCGGCAGAAGGCCGAGGCGGCGCTGCGTTACACGCGCAGCTTGCTCGAGCCCGCGCAGGCCGCGGCGGCATGGGCCGTGCCGGAACCTCAGGGCCGTGACGTCCACCCGGAGACCTTCGTGGAGCTGCTCGCCAGGTTCGACGAACTCGACGCGGTCGTGTTCACCGGCGCCGACGATCCCGCCCTCGACCTCGACGAACACAGCTCGCTCGGCGAATGGGCCTGCAAGGCGTGGGAGGCGCTGCTCGCGCTCGACGACTACGCCCGGCTGCGCCGACCAGTCCGCGGGCGATGTGAACACCTATCTGTCGAACACGCCGCCAACGTGCCGCGGCTACAGCCCGAACCGGCACGCCCATACCGAGAGCGAAACGGTGCAGAACATGCCCGCCCTGCGGCAGTCGCGGATGCTGCCCGTCCCGGCCGCCGTCGCCGCGACCGGGCTCGTCTTCATGGGCGCGCACTTCTTCATGGGGGCGCACTGCAAGCTCGCCCAGTCCAAGCGGATCAGCCCGCGACTGCACTACTACTACAACGACGTCGCCAAGACCGGGAAGGTCTACGTCGGCTACATCGGCCGCCATCTGCCGCTGGCGAGCTGACGATATCCAACGCTCTCGCACATCACGACCCGAACGCAGGCCCAGAACGGGCGCCGCTGCGCAGTCATTATCGCCGCGCCCGGCGGATCTGTGCATAGCCCGCTGAGGCAGCCGCCGACCGGGCAACCATTGTCGGCCGAAACCGACAATGGTTGCCCGGTCGGCGAGCGTCGCGCGTCGGCGTGCGGGCCGCGCGACGCGTCCGGGTACCGGCACGTTCCCCGCACCTCCGCGAGGCGTGCGAGCACCGCTGTGCCGGAATCCGCCCCCCGATGAGGCAGGATGGACCCCGGTGGTGACCGTCGAGGGGAGGAGTCCGGTTGACGGAGCGTAAGGGCTACAGCCGCGTCGTGCTCAAGCTCGGCGGCGAGATGTTCGGCGGCGGCAACGTCGGGCTCGACCCGGACGTCGTGCAGACCGTCGCCCGGCAGATCGCCGCCGTCGTCCACGACGGGGTGCAGGTCGCGGTGGTGATCGGCGGCGGCAACTTCTTCCGCGGCGCCCAACTGCAGAACCGCGGCATGGACCGGGCCCGCTCGGACTACATGGGAATGCTCGGCACCGTCATGAACAGCCTTGCGCTGCAGGACTTCCTGGAGAAGGAAGGCGTCGACACCCGGGTGCAGACCTCGATCGCGATGGGTCAGGTCGCCGAGCCCTACATCCCGTTGCGTGCGCGTCGGCACCTCGAGAAGGGCCGCGTGGTCATCTTCGGCGCCGGCATGGGTCTGCCGTACTTCTCCACCGACACCACCGCGGCGCAGCGCGCCCTCGAGATCGGCGCCGACGTCGTGCTGATGGCGAAGGCCGTCGACGGCGTGTTCACCGCCGACCCCGTGTACGACGCCACCGCCACCATGTTTACCGAGATCACCCACCGCGAGGTCATCGAGCGGGGCCTGCAGGTGGCCGACGCGACCGCCTTCAGCCTCTGCATGGACAACGCCATGCCGATGCTGGTGTTCAATCTGCTCACCGAGGGCAATATCGCACGTGCAGTATCCGGTGAGAAGATCGGAACACTGGTGCGGTCACTATGACGGAGGAACGGTCGTGATTGAAGAAGCGCTCTTCGACGCCGAGGAGAAGATGGAGAAAGCCGTCTCGGTGGCGAAGGACGACCTCGCGGCGATCAGGACCGGGCGGGCCAACGCCGGCATGTTCTCCAGGATCGTCGTCGATTACTACGGCGCGCCGACACCGATTCCGCAGATGGCGAGCATCAACGTGCCGGAGGCGCGGATGGTCGTCATCAAGCCATACGAGCCCTCACTGCTCGGGCCGATCGAGACGGCGATCCGCAACTCGGACCTCGGGGTGAACCCGACCAACGACGGCAACATCATCCGGATCTCCATCCCGCAGCTCACCGAGGAGCGGCGCCGCGAGATGGTCAAGCAGGCGAAGTCCAAGGGTGAGGACGGGAGGGTCTCCGTCCGCAACATCCGCCGCAAGGCGATGGAGGAGCTGAACCGGATCCAGCGCGACGGGGAGGCCGGCGAGGACGAGGTCGGCCGCGCGGAGAAGGAACTCGAGGCGACCACCGCGCGCTACGTTCATCAGATCGACGAACTGGTCAAGCACAAGGAAGCCGAACTGCTCGAGGTCTGATCCAGGAGGAACGCAGGGTGCCGACGCCGCAGGGAACGCCGAAGGACGCCGTTCCCCAGTCACCGACCGCCGACCACGCGACCTCGCCGTCGGGCGGCAACGGCACCGGTCGCGGTTCCCGCGCAAGTTCCGCTCCCGAGGGGTCCCCTCGCGCGGGTGCGCGCGGCGGCAGCGCTCCCGAGGGGTCCCCGCACTCGGCGGCGGGCGGCGGTACCGGCGCGGGTAGCGCTACTGAGGGGGCCCCTCACACGCCTATGCGGAATGAGGGGTCCCCCCAGTCCGGCGCCGACGCTACTGCGCGGGCCCCTGACGTCGGAGCCGCCGGCAACGTCGCTGCCGGCAGCGCCGCCGAACCCACGAAGAAGCAGTCCCGCGCCGGGCGCAACCTGCCCGCCGCGCTCGCGGTCGGGTTCGGGCTCGGCATCACGCTCATCGTGGTGCTGGTGTTCGTACCGAAGGTGTTCATCCCGATCGTCGCGGTCGCGATGGCGATCGCGACCTGGGAGGTCGCGACCCGGCTGTCCGAGGCGGATGTGCACATCCCGCGCATACCCATCCTGCTCGGCGGGCAGGCCGTCATCTGGCTGTCCTGGCCGTGGGGCACCACAGGTGTGCTCGGTGCGTTCGGGGCGACGGCGCTGGTGTGCATGATCTGGCGGCTGTTCCAGGGTGGCTGGCACGCCCCACCGCGCAACTTCCTGCGCGACACCGCCGTGGGCCTGTTCGTGCTCACCTGGATCCCACTGTTCGCGGCGTTCGCCATGCTCACCGTCCTCGCCGACGACGGTGGCATGCGCATTCTGACGTTCATGATCACCGTCGTCTGCTCGGACGTCGGCGGATACGCGGCGGGGGTCCTCTTCGGCAAGCACCCGATGGTTCCCGCGATCAGCCCCAAGAAATCCTGGGAGGGATTCGCGGGATCGCTGGTGGCATGCATCGTCGGCGGCCTGCTCACCGTAACGCTGCTGCTACAGGGCAGCGTGATTGCCGGCATCGTCCTCGGCGTCGTGCTCGTGTTCGTCGCCACGCTCGGCGACCTCATCGAATCCCAGGTCAAGCGCGAACTCGGGATCAAGGACATGGGCAAGCTGCTGCCCGGTCACGGCGGCATCATGGACCGCGTCGACTCGATGCTGCCCGCCGCCGTCGTCTCGTGGCTGGTGTTCACGGCCCTGCTTTGAATCCGACCCCTGCTTTGAATCCGGCACAGCTTTGAATCGAGCACAGCCCTGAATCCAGCACAGCCTTGAGTCGAGCGAGACCGAGCCCCAACATCTGGAACTGGCCCGGGATCTACGAGGCCGAGAACCGCGCCCACGACGTCGACGACGCGATCGCGACGACGTTGCGCCCTCTCGCGGTCTGGTCCGGCGACGTCGGCGACGTCGGCTGCGGGACCGGCTTCCACCTTCCGCGATTCGCGGCCGACGCGCACTCGGTGCTCGGCGTCGAACCGCACCCGCCGCTCGTGGAGATCGCCCGCCGCCGCGTCGTCGACCTGCCGCACGTGCGCGTCGAGCACGGCGACGCCGAACGGCTGCCGCTGCCCGACGCCTGCGTCGACGTCGTGCACGCCCGCACCGCATACTTCTTCGGGCCCGGCTGCGAACCGGGGATCCGGGAGGCGATGCGGGTGCTCCGACCCGGCGGCGTCCTCGTCGTCGTCGACCTCGACGCTACCGCCCACGACTACGGCGGCTGGATGCGTGCCAACGAACCCGGCTACGACCCCGCCGCCGTCGAAGCCTTCTTCGCCCGGCTCGGCTTCGAGCTCCGCCGCGTCGACACCCGTTGGGTCTTTCCGGATCGGGAGACGCTGCGAGCGGTGCTCGGTATCGAGTTCACGAAGTCGACCGCCGCATGGGCGTACGCCGCGACGCCCGGGCTCGCGCTCGACGTCGGCTACCGCATCCACACCCGGCGCAGGCCCGCCGCCGGTCTGCTCGTCACGCGTGCTTGGCGACCTTCCTGACCTGGTAGATCCGGGTCGCGCCGACGACGGCCATGATCACGGCGCCGCCGATGGCCGCCAGCAGCACCCCGACGCCCAGGGGCAGCGTGAACTCCCAGAACAGGAACGCCACCGTCACCTTGTCGAGGTTCTGCAGGATGAATACCAGCAGCACCACCAGCACGACGAGGCCGACGATCAGCGCGATCCACAGCGCGCTCACCCGGGTGCGCTTGATCTCGGGCGGCTTGCGTGCCGGAGGGGTGGGCGGCGTCGAGGTCGTCGGCGGGGGTGCTGCCGGCTTGGAGGTCCTGGGCGCGCCGGATACCGGCGGCTCGGCGGGCTCGCCGACACCCTTCTCATTGCTGGCCATGGCTGATGCATACCCGTTGCGGCCGGCGAATTCGCGCCGCGTCGGTAACGAATGGGACACTGTTCTCGTTATGGCCGTTTCCCTGCCCCTCGTCTTCGACGCCCCCCGCCGCGGCATGCCGCCGCGCCACTTCGCCGACCTCGACGCCGCCGAGCGTCGCGCGGCCGTCACCGATCTCGGCCTGCCCGCCTTTCGCGCCGACCAGATCGCCCGCCAGTATTACGGCCGGCTCGAGGCCGACCCCGCGAAGATGACCGACCTGCCCGCCGCGCTGCGCGCGCAGGTTGGCGCGGCACTGTTCCCGCCGCTGCTCACCCCGGTCCGGCATGTCGCATGCGACGACGGCGCCACCCGCAAGACGCTGTGGCGCGCCGGCGACGGAACGCTGCTCGAGAGCGTCCTGATGCGCTACCCGGACCGCAACACGCTGTGCATCTCCAGCCAGGCCGGCTGCGGGATGGCGTGCCCGTTCTGCGCGACCGGGCAGGGCGGGCTGCAGCGCAACCTGTCCACCGCGGAGATCGTCGACCAGGTGCGCGCGGCGGCGGTGGCGTTGCGTGACGGCGAGATCGGCGGCGAGGAGGCGTTGTCTGGTCGCTCCGCAGGCTCCGCTCCTGCGCCGTCTGGTCGCTCCGCAGGCTCCGCTGCTGCGCCGTCTGGTCGCTCCGCAGGCTCCGCTCCGGCCCGGCTGTCGAACGTTGTGTTCATGGGCATGGGCGAACCGCTCGCCAACTACAAGCGGGTCCTCGCGGCGGTGCGTCGCATCACCTCGCCCGCCCCGGACGGACTCGGCATCTCGCAGCGCTCGGTGACGGTGTCGACGGTCGGGCTGGCGCCGGCGATCCGCCGCCTCGCCGACGAGGAGTTGTCGGTGACGCTCGCCGTGTCGCTGCACACCCCCGACGACGAGTTGCGCGACACGTTGGTCCCGGTCAACAACCGCTGGCCGGTCGCCGAGGTGCTCGACGCCGCCCGCTACTACGCCCACCGCACCGGACGACGTGTCTCGATCGAGTACGCGATGATCCGTGACGTCAACGACCAGCCCTGGCGCGCCGACCTGCTCGGCAGCCTGCTGCACAAGGCCCTCGGGCCGCTGGTGCACGTCAACCTCATCCCGCTCAACCCGACCCCCGGTAGCGAATGGGACGCCAGTCCCAAACCGGTGGAGCGGGAGTTCGTGCGGCGGGTGATCGCGCAAGGTGTCTCCTGCACGGTGCGCGACACCCGCGGCCGGGAGATCGCCGCGGCATGCGGGCAACTCGCCGCCGAAGGCGCCTGAGCAGGTCACTGCGCAGCACAGGCCTCAACCGCGGGAGATCCACCGGAGGTCTAGGCGCGGCGCCTGAGCGGGTCACCTCGCAGCACGGGTCTAAACCTCGCACAAGCAATACCCCCTGCGAGGTTGAGAGGCGGCCTGCGAGGTCGCAGCTTCGGCGTCCCCCACGGTGGGACCGGGCCGAGCGGTCACCGCGGCGGGAGCGTCACCGCCAACTCCCGCGCCGCCTCGACCAGGGCCGGCACCATCGCGACGATCTCGTCGCGGGAGCGCCGAAATGATGGCGCCGCAACAGAAATCGCCACGCTGGCGGTGCCGTCGGAGGCGAGGATCGGCACCCCGACCGCGCGGATGCCCGCCTCGTGCTCCTCGTCGGCGACCGCGTAGCCGAGCTCGCGCACCCGGCTGATCTCGTCCCCGAAAGCCGCGCGGTCGGTAATCGCGTTCGGGCCGATCTGCTGGAGGTCGAGGGTGGCGACGAGGCCCTCGCGAACGGCCGTCGAGGCGAACGCCACGAGCACCTTGCCCATCGAGGTGCAGTGCAGCGGACCGCCCTCGCCGGGTTCGCCGATCACGTTCACCTGCGACGGGCCGTGCACGTGGTGCAGATACAACTGGTGGTCGCCGTCGAGCACCGACATCAGCGCCGACTCGCCGGTCTCCGCCGCCAGCCGACGCAGCACGGGTAGCGCAACCCCGTCGAATCCGCGGGCAGCAGCGGCCCGTTGGGCGAGGCCGAACACCGTCAAGCCGATGCGGTATCGCTTCGTCGGTTCATCGAGTTCGACGAATCCCTCGCGGCTGAGGGTGGCGATGAGCCGGTGCACGGTCGAGAGCGGATACCCAGTGTCGCGGGAGATCTCGGTGAGCGTCCGGCCTTCGACCGAGCCGGCCCCGATCGTTCGGACGACGTGGAGCGCCTTGCCCACCATGTCGGTGCGGGCGGGTGTGGTGGTGGTCTCGGTCACGTTCCCACTCTAACAGCGCTTCCACAATATGGAAGGCAAAACCGTATTCCGGAAGAAAGAGTTGACATCCGTCTCCTTCGGGGGCACGCTATGTCTCACATCACGGAAGCAGCTTCCGTATCACGGAATAAATTGCGCGAAAGGAACCCCCGTGGCCCACTCATCGAGCCCCGCACCGGGCGGCGGCACCGACGTCATCGGCACCCAGCGCTGGGCGCGGCTGCTGCCGATCGTCTTCGTCACCTACTCGTTGGCCTACCTCGACCGCTCGAACTTTTCCGTCGGTGTCGCCGGCGGGATGAAGGCCGACCTCGACATTTCGAGCGGAATGGCCGCCCTCATCGGCGCCGCGTTCTTCCTCGGCTACTTCCTGTTCCAGATCCCCGGCGCGATCTACGCGGAACGGCGCAGCGTCAAGAACCTCATCTTCTGGTCGCTCATCCTCTGGGGCGCGCTGGCGACCGTGCAGGGCCTGCTGACGAGCACGACGCTGCTGATCGTGGTCCGCTTCGGAATCGGCGTCGTCGAGGCGGCCGTGCTGCCGGCGATGGTGATCTTCCTGTCGCACTGGTTCACCAAATCCGAACGCGGCCGAGCCAACACCTACCTCATCCTCGGCAACCCGGTGACCGTGCTGTGGCTGACCGCGGTGTCCGGCTACCTCATCGAGGCGACCTCGTGGCGCGGCATGTTCATCATCGAGGGCCTGCCGGCGATCGCCTGGGCGTTCGTGTTCCGCAAGCTGGTGCAGGATCGCCCCGAGCAGGCCAAGTGGCTCGACAAGACGGAGAAGCGGACGCTGCTGCGTGCCCTCGACGAGGAGCAGAGCGGCTTCGCGCCGGAGAAGGTGAGCTATCTGCAGGCGCTGCGGTCGCGCAACGTCGTGATCCTCTCGGCGCAGTACTTCCTGTGGAGCCTGGGCATCTACGGCTTCGTGTTCTGGCTGCCGTCGATCGTGAAGGACGCGACCGGGCAGGGCATCGGCGCGACCGGACTGATCGCGGCCATCCCCTATGCGTTCGCGGTGGTCGTCATGGTGATCAACGGCAAGGTCTCCGACCGGACCGGCCGGCGCAGCCGCTGCGTGTGGCCGTGGCTGCTGGTCGCCGGGCTCGCCTTCTACGGCTCCTACGCCATGCACGACAACTTCTTTGCCGCGTTCGCCCTGCTCGTCGTCGCCGGGGCCTGCATGTACGCGCCGTACGGACCGTACTTCGCGCACATTCCCGAACTGCTGCCGCGGAATCTGGCAGCCCCGTCCATCGCTCTGGTCAACTCGCTCGGCGCGGTCGGCGGCTTCGCCGGCAGCTACCTGATCGGCTGGCTCAACGGGACCACCGGTTCCACCGACGCGTCGTTCCTGCTCATGTCGGCGTGCCTGCTCGGCGCCGCCGGGCTGATGTTCCTGGTGAAGCAGCCGGACACCGGGTTGTCCGCCGAGTCCACCGCGACCCCGACAGAGAACAGCGAGGCAACCGCATGAGCACCATCGCCCGAATCGCCCACGCCGACGGCGTTTCCCACGCTACCGTCGAGCCCGAGGGCTACGCCCTTATCGAGGACCCCTACGCCACCCGGCTGCGCCACACCGGCACCGTCGTCCCCGTCGCCGGGGCCACCCTGCTCGCCCCGGTGACGCCGCGCACCGTGGTCGGCATGGCGCACAACACCGGACCCGCCGACCGGGAACTGCCGCCGCAGGCGTTCCTCAAGCCCGCCGCATCCGTGGTCGGGCCCGGTGCGCCGATCCCGGTTCCCGCCGGCATCGGGCTCGTCGAGGCCGAGGCCGAACTCGCCCTCGTCATCGGCCGCACCGCCACCGACCTCACCGCCACGAACGCACTCGAACACGTCCTCGGCTACACCGTCGGCAACGACGTCACCGCGCGCGATCTGCAGCGCAGCGATTCACTCTGGTTTGCCGCCAAGGGTTTCGACGGCTGGACCCCGATCGGTCCGGTGATCGCCACCGGCCTGGACCCCGACGACCTGGCGCTGCGCCTGAGCGTCGACGGGATCGACCTGCGTGGTGCGTCCACCGCCGACCTGGCCCGCTCGGTCGTCGAGTGCCTGGTCTACGTCACCAGCGTGCTCACCCTGTACCCGGGCGACGTCCTGCTCACCGGCGCACCCGGACAGCCCGGACCGATCGCCGCGGGCAGCGAGGTGGCCGCGACGGTCGCCGGGATCGGCACCCTGCGCAACGACGTCACCGCCCGCCGTGTCGCAAAGGAGGTCGTGCGATGACCGCCCTCGACGCCGTCACGTTCGGCGAGGTGATGGGCATGTTCGTCGCCACCTCGCCGGGGCCGCTGCACACCGTCCGTGGCTACGAACTCGCCCAGGCCGGCGCCGAGGCGAACGTCGCGACCGGCCTCGCCCGGCTCGGCCATCGCGTCGGCTGGGTCGGACGGGTCGGCGCCGACCCGATCGGTAAATTCGCCGTCGCGGAGATGTCCGCGGAGGGCATCGACGTCTCGCTGGTCGCCACCGACGACGCCGCACCCACCGGCTTCCAGCTCAAGAGCATGGCGCAGGGCGGCGACCCGGAGGTGGTGTACTTCCGCAAGCGTTCGGCCGGCAGCCGCCTGGCCCCGTCCGCGGCCGCCGACGCCTACCTCGCCCGCGCTCGCCACCTGCACGTCACCGGCATCCCGCTCGCGCTCTCGGACACGATGCGCACCTTCGCCTTTCACGCCGTCGAGGTGGCGCGCCGCGCCGGCGCGACGATCTCGTTCGACCCGAACCTGCGGCCGAACCTCTGGGCATCGCAATCGGAGATGATTGCGGTGATCAACGAGATGGCCGCGCACTGCGACTGGGTGCTGCCCGGGCTCGCGGAGGGGTCCCTGCTCACCGGGGCCGCGACCGAGGCGGGCATCGTCGAGTTCTACCTGAATTGCGGCGTCAAGCGCGTCGTGGTGAAGGACGGTGGCAACGGGGCCGCGATCCACACCCCAGACGGCACCTGGCGCCGGCCGGTCTTTCCCGTGACGGTGGTCGACACGGTCGGCGCCGGTGACGGATTCGCCGCCGGTCTGATCAGCGCCCACCTCGACGGACTGGACCCCGCGGCCGCCCTCGAACGCGCCAGCGCGGTCGGGGCGTTGGCCACCACCTCACCCGGGGACAAGGACGGCCTGCCGACGCGCACCGCGCTCGGGGCCTTCCTCGCCAGCCACTAGACGAACGGATTGCAACAAATGGAATTGCAGATTGCCCTGGACCGGATGCCCGCGGCCGCCGCGCTGGACGTGGTCGCCGCCGTGACCGGTGACGTCGACTGGATCGAGGTCGGGACCTCGATGCTCAAGCGCTACGGCGCGGGCTTCGTCGAGCAGGTCGTCGCCACCGCCGCCGACACCCCGGTGCTCGTGGACCTCAAGACCGCCGACGACGCGCGGTGGGAGTTCACGATGGCCTACGTGGCCGGTGCCCGGTCGGCGACCGTGCTCGGCCTCGCGCCGCGGGCCACGATCGACATCGCCGTCGCGGTCGCCGAAGAACACGGCCGCGAGGTCGTCGTCGACCTGATGGGCCTCGACGAACCGTCCCGCACCGCGCTCGCGGACCGATTGCCGGAACACGTCGTGCTCGCCGCCCACGTGTCGAAGGATCTGCAGGGCGACGGGGCCAGCCCGCTGCGTCAACTCGGGGACTGGGCCAGCGGCCGGGCGGTTGCCGTCGCCGGTGGCCTGGGTGCCCCGGACGTCGCGCTGCTCGCCGGCCGCGACATAAGGGTGATCGTCGGGTCCGCGGTCACCGCGAGCCCCGATCCCCGCGCCGCGGTGCAGGACCTGATCGCCGCGGCGGTCGCGCGATGAAGATTCTGTTGAAGACGATCGCCGCGGAGATCGATCAAGTGCTCGCCGGACTCGACGACGCCGCGCTCGATGCGCTCGCCGACCGGCTGGACCGGGCGGGTCACGTCGTCGTCGCGGGGGAGGGCCGGTCGGGGTTCATGGCCAAGGCGTTCGCGATGCGGCTGATGCATCTCGGGCTGAACGTGCACGTGATCGGGGAGACGACGACGCCGGCGGTGCGTTCCGGGGACACCCTCGTCGCCGTGTCCGGGTCGGGCACCACCGCGACGACCGTGCGCACCGCGGAGCAGGCACGCACCGTGGGCGCCGACGTCGTGGCCGTCACCACCGACCCGGACTCCCCGCTCGGCACCCTCGCCACCGCCGTCGTGCATGTGCCGGCCGCGACCAAATACCGCAAGCCAGGGGAGGCCGCGACCATCCAGCCGCTGTCCAGCCTGTTCGACCAGGTGTGTCACCTGAGCTTCGACGCCGTGTGCCTGCGCCTCGCGCAGCTACGCGACGTCGACAACGCCACCGCCAAGGCGGCGCACGCCAACACCGAATGAGGGGTCAGCGTTCCTTACGCCGCCGCACCGAGTCGTAGATGAGGGTCCCCGCGATGAGCGCGGCGAAGCCGATCAGGAACAGGTCCTCGACGTGGCCGTAGTGGTTGCCGATCATCATCGCCAGCAGGATGACAACGACCACCCAGCCGGCGATCTGCATGGTCTTGCGCGACTCGCCGCTCCAGCCCCACGCGGCCGACGGAACTTCGTTCGTGTCGACCCCGCCTACGATCATCGGATCGTCGACGTCGGGATCGAGGACGTGATGGACTTCCTTGCCGGCCACGGCCGCTCCTTCGTCGGGGGTGCACTGCAACTGTCGCGGTCGCCTCATATCGTGACATACGACCGGCTGTCGTACCCACCGGGATGCAAGGAACAATCGAAGTCGTGTCCAGTTCCGCTAGCGGCAAGACCCGCGTCCTCCTGCTCGGCAGCACCGGTTCGATCGGAACCCAGGCGCTCGACGTGATCGCCGCCAACCCCGACCGGTTCGAGGTGGTCGGCCTCGCCGCCGGCGGCGCCAACCTCGACCTGCTCGCGCAGCAGGTCGCGGCCACCGGTGCGAAACACGTCGCCATCGCCGACCGGGACGCCGCGGGCCGCTTCGACGGCGACGCGAGCAGCGGTCCCGACGCGGTCACCGGGCTGGTGCAAACCGTGGAGGCCGACGTCGTGCTCAATGCGCTCGTCGGGGCGCTGGGCCTGCGGCCGACACTCGCGGCGCTCGAATCGGGCGCGCGGCTGGCGCTGGCGAACAAGGAGTCGCTGGTCGCCGGGGGTGCGCTCGTCACGAAGGCGGCGGCGCCGGGGCAGATCGTTCCGGTGGACTCCGAGCACTCGGCACTGGCGCAGTGCCTGCGCGGCGGTCGGGCGCAGGAGGTCGACCGGCTGATACTCACCGCGTCGGGCGGCCCGTTCCGCGGCTGGAGCGCCGACCGGCTCGAGTCCGTCACCCCCGAGCAGGCGGCCGCCCATCCCACCTGGTCCATGGGGCAGATGAACACGCTGAACTCGGCGACGCTGGTGAACAAGGGCCTGGAACTGATCGAGACACACCTGCTCTTCGGCGTCGACTACGACCGCATCGACGTCACCGTGCACCCGCAGTCGATCGTGCACTCGATGGTCACCTTCGTCGACGGCTCGACGCTGGCGCAGGCCAGCCCGCCCGACATGCGGCTGCCGATCGCCCTCGCGCTGGGGTGGCCGGACCGGGTGGCCGGCGCGGCGCCGGCCTGTGACTTCAGTACCGCCGCCACCTGGACCTTCGAGCCGCTGGACGCCGACGTCTTCCCCGCCGTCGAACTGGCCCGCGCCGCCGGTAGGGCGGGCGGGAGCACGACGGCGGTGTACAACGCCGCCAACGAAATCGCCGCGGAGGCGTTCCTCGCCGGTGCGCTGCCATTCCCGCAGATCGTCCGCACCGTCGAGCAGGTGCTCGCCGACGGGGGCGAGTGGTCCGCGGAACCCGCTACCGTGGATGACGTCCTGGCCGCAGACGGCTGGGCACGGGAGCGAGCGCGACAGCTCGTCGCGCAGGAGGGCTAGTTCTCACGATGGTGTTCGTGGTGGGGGTCGTGCTGTTCGCCCTCGGGATAACGATCTCGGTGGCACTGCACGAGTGCGGGCACATGTGGACCGCGCAGCGGCTCGGCATGAAGGTGCGCCGCTACTTCATCGGCTTCGGGCCCAAGGTGTTCTCGTTTCGGCGCGGGGAGACCGAGTACGGCCTCAAGGCGTTGCCGCTCGGTGGGTTCTGCGACATCGCCGGGATGACCGCCCTCGACGAACTCGAACCCGACGAGATCGACCGCGCGATGTACCGGCAGAAGACCTGGAAGCGCCTGGCCGTGATGTTCGGTGGCATCGCGATGAACTTCGCGCTCGGGTTCGTGCTGGTCGCGGTGCTTGCCGTCGGGTGGGGGCTGCCGAACCTGAACACGCCACCCGCGACGGCGGTCGGCGAGATGGGGTGCGTCGCGACGCAGACCCCCGACGGCACGCTGCAGGAATGCGCTGGCGAGGGGCCCGCGCAACGCGCCGGACTGCAGCGCGGCGACGTCGTCACCGCCGTCGACGGCGTGCCCGTCGAGACCTGGGCGCAGTTCCAGGCCCAGACCCAGCAGCAGACCGGGCCGTTCACCTACACCATCGAGCGCGGCGGTCAGGAAATGACCGTGCAGGTCACGCCGGAGCAGGTGCAGCGCCGGATCGTCGACTCCGAGACCGGCGAGACCACGATGCGCACGGTGAGTGCGATCGGCGTCGGTCAGGACTACTACGGCCCGATCCAGTACAACGTGGCATCCGCTATTCCGGCGTCGCTGGCGTTCACCGGCGACATGGCCGTGCGGACCGCGCAGTCGCTCGCGATGATGCCCGCGAAGGTCGTCGACCTGTGGCACGCCGTCACCGGCGGCGAGCGCGACCTCGACACCCCGATCAGCGTGGTCGGCGCCAGCGTCATCGGCGGCGAGGTCGCCGAACGCGGTCTGTGGGAGATCTTCGTCCTGCTGCTGGCGAGCCTGAACTTCTTCCTCGGCGCGTTCAACCTGCTGCCGCTGCTGCCGCTCGACGGCGGGCACATGGCCGTCACCGGGTACGAGAGCATCCGCAACCGCGTGCGGGCGCGGCGCGGGCTGCCGCCGCGGGGCCCGGTGGACTACATGAAGCTGATGCCCGCGACCTATGTGGTCATCTTCATAGGGGGCGCATACATGCTGCTCACACTCACCGCCGACATCGTCAATCCGATTCAGCTGTTCCGCTGATCCGTAGACTCGTGTCGTCCCGACCAGGAAGGACAGCCCGTGACCAGCCCCGTCGGATTGGGCATGCCCGCCGGACCCGTGCCGGTGCTCGCACCCCGCCGCAAGACACGTCAACTGCAGGTCGGCAACGTCGGCGTCGGCAGCGACCACCCGATCTCGGTGCAATCGATGTGCACCACCAAGACCCACGACGTCAACGCGACGCTGCAGCAGATCGCGGAACTGACCGCGTCAGGCTGCGACATCGTCCGGGTGGCGTGCCCGCGGCAGGAGGACGCCGACGCGCTCGCCGCGATCGCGCAAAAGAGCCAGATCCCGGTCATCGCCGACATCCACTTCCAGCCCCGCTACATCTTCGCCGCGATCGACGCCGGATGCGCCGCGGTGCGGGTCAACCCGGGCAACATCAAGGAGTTCGACGGCCGGGTCAAGGAGGTCGCGAAGGCCGCCGGTGACGCGGGCATCCCGATCCGGATCGGCGTCAACGCCGGGTCTCTCGACCCACGACTGATGAAGAAGTACGGCAAGGCCACCCCCGAGGCGCTCGTCGAATCCGCGCTGTGGGAGGCGGGGCTGTTCGAGGAGCACGGCTACGGCGACATCAAGATCTCGGTCAAGCACAACGACCCGGTGATCATGGTCGAGGCCTACCGCCAACTCGCCGCCCAGTGCGACTACCCGCTGCACCTCGGGGTGACCGAGGCCGGTCCCGCGTTCCAGGGCACGATCAAGTCCGCGGTCGCGTTCGGTGCGCTGCTGTCCGAGGGCATCGGCGACACCATCCGGGTCTCGCTGTCCGCGCCGCCGGTGGAGGAGATCAAGGTCGGCGGTCAGATCCTGCAGTCGCTGAACCTGCGCCCGCGCAAGCTCGAGATCGTCTCCTGCCCGTCCTGCGGGCGGGCCCAGGTCGACGTCTACACCCTCGCCAACGAGGTGACCGCCGGGCTCGAGGGCATGGAGGTGCCGCTGCGGGTGGCGGTCATGGGCTGCGTCGTGAACGGGCCCGGCGAGGCCCGCGAGGCGGACCTCGGTGTCGCGTCGGGCAACGGCAAGGGGCAGATCTTCGTCAAGGGACAGGTCATCAAGACCGTGCCCGAGGCGCAGATCGTGGAGACCCTCATCGAGGAGGCCATGCGGATCGCCGAGGACATGGAGGAGGCCGGGTCGCCGACGGTGACCGTCGCCTGATCGCCGGGTTTCGCCTGCTCCGTTCCCATTTCGACCGTTTTCGTGGCACTCTTGGTGAGTGCGTGCGGACGGAGCGGGAGTGGCGTGATGCTGAAGTTGCTCGGCGCCCGCCAACTCGGCAGCCGCGACGTCCCTGACGTCCTGCGGGCCCTGGCCGCCGATCCGATCGCGGCATGCATGGTGGCGGCCCGGATCGAGGAGTGCGGCGTAGACCCGCGCTCGTTCCAGGGGGAGTTGTGGAGCCGGGGCGGTCCGATGGCCTCGCTGTGCTTCTCCGGCGCCAACCTCGTGCCGCTGTGCGGCGACCACGACGACATCCGGGCCTTCGCCGACCGCGCCTCGCGGGCGCCGCGGATGTGCTCGTCGGTCGTCGGGCGCCGTGAACTCGCGTTGCCGCTGTGGGAGTTGCTGGCGCCCGAGTGGGGGCCCGCGCGTGAGGTACGTGCCGAGCAGCCGCTGCTGGCGACGGGCCGGCCCGCGGTCGTGACCGGGGATCCGCTGGTGCGTCAGGTGCGCCCCAACGAACTCGAGCCGTACCTGGTGGCGGCGATCGAGATGTTCATCGAGGAGGTCGGGGTCGATCCTCGCGCCAGCGACGGCGGCCGCGGCTACCGGCGTCGGGTCGCGAACCTCATCGCGTCGGGGCGGGCGTGGGCCCGGTTCGAGGACGGCGAGGTCGTGTTCAAGGCCGAGGTCGGGTCGATGTCGCATACGGTCGGCCAGATCCAGGGCGTGTGGGTGCACCCCGATCGGCGCGGCCACGGACTCGGCACCGTCGGCACCGCGACCGTGACCGACGCGGTGGTGGCGTCGGGACGCACCGCCTCCCTGTATGTCAACAGCTTCAACACCGCGGCGCGGATCGCGTATCGGCGGGTCGGGTTCGAGCAGGTCGCGACGTTTTCGACGGTGCTGCTGGACTGATCGCTGCTCCGGCAGCGCGCCTCCCTCTGCGGCGACCGATCACGTTTTAGCATCGCGTGCGTGACCTTCCGTGTGCGTGCCGCCGTCGTCGGCGTGACCGCGTTTGCCGCGGTCGCGGCGGCCGGGTGCACGCCCAGGCCGGAGGGGCCGGTGCCCAACGCGCAGGTGTTCGTCGACGCGTTCGCCGTGCAGGACCTCGGCGACGCCGCCACTGCCACCGACCGGCCCAACGAGGCCCGCAGGGCGATGGCGGCGGCGTGGGAGGGGCTGCAGGGCGAGTCGATGACCGCCACCATCGGCGACGCGAAGATCAACGGCGACACCGCGCGGGTCTCCTACACCTACGAATGGCACCTGCCGAAGGACCGGGTCTGGACCTACACCGGCGAATTGCAGATGGGTCGCCGCGACGGGGTGTGGGGGGTGCGGTGGACGTCGTCGGACATCCACCCGCAACTCGGCGACACCCAGACGATGGCGCTGCGCTCGACCGCGGCACCGCGCGCACGGGTGAACGAGCGGTCGGGGTCGGACGTGCTCGTCCCCGGCGTCGTGCAGCGGATCAGCTTCGACCCGCGCAAGGCCGCCGATCCCGTCGGTGAGGCGCGACGCCTCGCGGACGCGCTGGACAAGTTCGATCCGACGATCAAGGCGCAGTCGATCGTCGAGTCGTCCACGGCCGCGAACGGCGCCTACCACGTCGCGACCCTGCAGCAGGACCACTACGAGCAGGTACAGGCGTTGCTGTCGGTGCTCCCCGGCGTCGTCGTCGGCGACGAGGCCGACCTGGTCACCACCGACCGCGACTTCGCGCCCGATGTGATCTCGCAGATCAAGAAGACCGTCATCGACGAGGTCGACGGCAAGGCGGGCTGGAGCGTCGTGACCGTCAACTCGAACGGCGCTGACACCGACGTGCTCACCGAGACCTCGCCGCAACCGGTGCCGTCGTTCTCGGTGACGCTCGACCGCCCGATCCAGGATGCGGCGCAGCGTGCGGTCGACGCGCGGGCGGAGCAGACGATGATGGTGGTGATCCAGCCGTCGACCGGCGCGATCCTCGCCGTCGCGCAGAACGCGGCCGCGGATCGTGACGGGCCGGTCGCGACCACCGGGCTGTACCCTCCGGGGTCGACGTTCAAGATCATCACGGCGGGTGCGGCGATCCAGTCCGGGCTCGCGACGCCGCACACGTCCGTGCCGTGCCCCGGCCGGATCGAGATCGGCGAGCGCAGCATCCCGAACTACGACGGGTTCTCCCTCGGCACCGTGCCGATGGCGACCGCGTTCGCGCGTTCCTGCAACACGTCGTTCGCGAAGTTGGCCAGCGAGCTGGCGCCGGACGGGTTGCACCTCGCGGCGGCCGAACTCGGGATTGGGCAGGACTACTCCGTCGTGGGGGTGCCGACCGAATCGGGGTCGGTGCCGCCCGCCGACGACCTCGTGCAGCGCACCGAGGATGGCTTCGGCCAGGGCAAGGTGTTGGTGAGCCCGTTCGGGATGGCGCTCGCGGCGGCGACGGTCGCGCACGGTTCGGCGCCGGTGCCGAACCTGCTCGCCGGCCACGAGACGACAATCGAAGGGGAGCGCCCGCCGATCACCCCCGAGATGGTGGACGGCCTGCGCTCGATGATGCGACTGGTGGTGACGTCCGGTACCGCGACGCGCATCTCCGGCGAGGGCGAGATCCACGGCAAGACCGGTGAGGCGGAGGTCGACGGCGGCTCCCACGCCTGGTTCGTCGGCTACCGCGGCGACCTGGCGTTCGCGACGCTCGTCGTCAAGGGCGGTTCCTCCGACAACGCCGTCGCCGTCACCAAGGACATGTTCGACATGTTGCCGGTGGAGTACTGAGCGTGCGCGGTGTCTGCGCGCTGCGGTGCGGTGATCACGGCGTTGTGGCCGAGTTACTCGGCGTGTCGGCGGCCACGAGGCCGTGATCAACGCGGACGGGCTCGCGTGATCACCGCGTGGCTGGGCCACGCGGTCAGGGGCGCGATCGGTAGCGTGGCCGGCGGACTGAAGGGACCCCTGACCAGCGAAGTCGAGGGTGAGGGGACCCCTCAGTCCGTAACGGTGCCGGGGGTCCAGCAGCGCAACGGTGCAGCGGAGCGCAAGCGGCGGCGCGCGTCAGGCGTTGAGGATGACCTTGAGCGCCTGGGTTTCGGCGGCGCGGCCGAAGACGTCGTAGGCCTTCTCGATGTCGCCGAGGTCGAAGGTGTGGCTGACGAACAGGTCGGCGGGCAGGGTCTTCTCGGCGACCATCTTCAGCAGCGTCGCGGTGGTGTCGGTGTTCACCAGGCCCATCGAGATGTTGATGTTCGAGATCCACAGCGTGTCCAGCGCCAACGGCACGCCCTTGCCGTGCACGCCGACGTTGGCGACGTGGCCGGCGGGGCGTACGACGTCGAGGCACATCTGGAAGGTCGCGGGAATGCCGACCGCTTCGATCGCGACGTCGACGCCGAGGCCGTCGGTCAACGCGATCACCTGGTCTTTCCAGTCGGCGTCGCTGGAGAGCACGCCGTGTGTGGCGCCGAAACTCTTGGCTTGCTCGACTCGGTTGGCGTCGAGGTCGACGGCGATGATCTTCGACGGGCCGTAGAGGCGTGCGGTCATGATCGCGGCGAGGCCGACGGGGCCGGCCCCGATGACGACCACCACGTCGCCGACCTTGACCCGGCCGTATCGCACACCGATCTCGTGGCCGGTGGGCAGGATGTCGGAGAGCATCGCGCCCTCCTGCGGCGTGACGGTGTCGGGCAGCGGATACACCGACGTCTCCGCGAACGGGACGCGCACGTACTCGGCCTGGGTGCCGTCGATGAGGTGGCCGAAGATCCAGCCGATGCCGGAGGCACCTTCGTCGGCCAGGCAGTGCGAGAACACGCGCTGCTTGCACATGTCGCAGTGCCCGCAGGCGCTGATACAGGAGACGATCACGCGGTCGCCGGGCTTCAACGACGTAACGGCAGAACCGACTTCGGTGATCGTGCCGACGCCCTCGTGGCCGAGGATGCGCCCGTCCGCCACGGCGGGGACGTCGCCCTTGAGGATGTGCAGGTCGGTGCCGCAGATCGTGGTGGTCTCGATCTTGACGACGACGTCGGTGGGCTTCTGGATGGTCGGGTCCGGTACTTCTTCCCACGACTTCTTGCCCGGACCGTGGTAGACCATCGCCTTCATGTCACTGCCTCTCTCGATCGGATCGGATCTATTCGAACCCTTTCCGATCGAACCTAGCCCGATTCGACACGCACCCATGAGGGACCGAAGTCCCAATTTGAGACACCCCCCGACCCGTGAGTGGTTGATGAGTCCATACACTCATCAACCACTCACGGGTGCTGAGCAGGGCTTATCCGACGGTGACAGTGTTGGCGGTGTTGGCGGTTCTGAGGGTTTCGGCGGCGACCTGGAGGCCTTCGAGGCGGCCGAGTTCGACGTCCTCGTGCTCGATGTTGACGGCCATGTCCGGATCCACCCGTTCGAGCGCCTGCAGGAAGCGGGTCCAGAACTCGACGTCGTGGCCGCGCCCGACGGCGACGAAGTCCCACGCCGAGTCCTCGGGCCACTTGTTCACCACATGCTTACCGCCGAGGCCGGTGGGGTTCTCCCCCAGCGGGATTCGGGTGAAGCGCTCGTCGAGCACGCCGTAGATCTTGCAGTTGTCGTTGATCCGGGTGTCCTTGGCGGCGGCGTGGAAGACCAGCGGGCCGAGCCA